>JACRLR010000014.1 GCA_016219645.1 Nitrospirota bacterium | reverse complement strand
TCCATTCCGGCTCCTGCGCCGGCTGCACGTCCAGATGATTATAGATTGTGACGGTCGGATACTCAGGCCCTACCATCCACCCGCCGGAGACGATGGGGTACCCACCGGTTTCGACCACGTGAACCTTGGCATTCATCCCGACCAAATACTGCTTCGCAAGGTCAGCCATACGTCGCATATCGCCTGCGCGGGATGAATCCATGCTGATCGACGGCACCTCCACCATCTGGCCCAAGAGATCCTCAAACCTTGGACGTGATTCCTTCACGAAAATCCTCAGTTGCCGCTCATTCACCATGCGAGTGCTCCTCCTTGATGAAAAGACAGGGAATTATAGCGATCATGTCTCGCAAGAGAAAGCAGCCCCGGGTTCTAAACTCAGAATGATGATAAAATGCCTTTCACCCAGCATGACCACGTCGGCACGAATCATCACTCCTCTCGTTATTGCTCTGCTCACACTTCTAGGAGTAGACAGACCGATACCGGTGTGGGCGGAAGAACCGACCAGCATCCAACAGATCCTCGAAGAACCTCGGATCTATCACCTTCGGCATGTCACATTGCGCGGCATTGCACGGGATGTGCAACCTCTGGAGCCCTACCCAATTGCCAATGGAGACAATTGTTATGGCGCGTACTTGTTTCGTCTTGAGGACGATGAGGCGACGATTCCAGTGGCAGTGTTAGGCATTTGTGGTAGACCAGTTGTCCGCGATCCGGAAGTCGAGGATGGAGATCGTGTCGAAGTCAGCGCCACGATTCAGGCACCGAGTCACGGAGGGCACTATCTCAGTTTCAAAGGATTGAAAGCGGTGACCGAACAAGAACGTGTGGTACAGGCAATCGCCGATCGCATTCTTCCAATCGTCGAGTAACCACCTCAGCAGCCGGCCATGGTACCGATACACGTCAACTCCACCAGTTCAATCAACCGACCAAAGGAGTAGTAAACGAAGCGATGGTTCAACTACTTACAATTGTGGCATCGTTCATATTCGCACTGTCGACCGGCTGTACGAGCAGCCAAGGGTTCGATCGGACGGCGATGAACGAAATCCTTCATGTCGAGCCTACCCCAATCCCTGAGAGTCAGCCCCTTGCAAGCCAGGGCGTTCACCTTTCCACACCCCTTCGGCTCGGTGTCTTTTTTGTAAATCACGACTTTCCACACAGGCAGTCCATCCGAACGGTGGAATGGCTGGCTAGGGATAGAGACCAGCTACTCCGCGAGCTAGCTCAGCTACAAGATACGCATGTCCTCCAGGATGCATTTGTGCTGATGGATGCCACTCTGCGAGGTGAAGATATCAACGGAATTCGCCAGGCTGGAGCTCGATACGGAGCCGATGTGGTATTGATCGTCGACGGAGTTGCGGCCGTCGATCGATACAACAACCGCTTTGCCTGGTTGTATCCAACCTTACTCGGCGCCTATCTCGCCCCTGGTACCGAAAGCGACACGCTCGTCATGATCACCGGCGACTTGTGGGCTGTGCGCTCCGAATGGCACCCACCGATGCAAACAGCTGAAGGAGCATCAAAGCTGGTCGGGTCGGCGGTTATGCTCGAGGATAGCGCGGCTCTCACAGAGGCCAAGCAACGAGCACTCCAAGCACTCGGCAAGCGCATCGTCGATCAGCTCCCACACTGGATACCGGAGCTCCCCCCTCTTGTCCCCCACTCACGGTGAGTCGAAGCTGACAAGGACTCCCAGCAAAAGCAGATGCTGCTCACGCGCAAGGCCGACGACGTCGGGACGGATCCCCCCGCTCTTGAAGAACCCGCCTCCCACCCCCGTTGAGTCATCGTAACGATGTTC
>JACRLR010000013.1 GCA_016219645.1 Nitrospirota bacterium | reverse complement strand
TGCTTTCTAGTCTTTTCTTCACTTCTCACCCTTTGGACGAAATGTCGAGGGTTTTTGAATTCGGCACAGCTTTCTTTGTTTTTACACCTTCCCTTGCAGACCGGATGAGTGGACACTCAACTGCGCGCATTGTCCGAGCACTTCTTTTGCCACTCATTCTTGGCTGGGCGTTGAGGTTGTTTCCTTTGCGCGCATCCAACGAGGGCCTTCCGAGGCCGCGCGTTGGGCGAGCACCGAAACAGCCTCAACGTCCAGCCTCCCCTCCTCCCCCTCACTGCCACCCTGTCACTTCATATCCTTTTTCCTGCAGACATCGATTGATGAAATTAGTGTGCGCGTGGTTGGGCTGAGAAGGACCGACGGCAGCAGAAAATAACCCTGTCAGAAGGCTGCTGCCACTCCTTTCGTCCGCCCCGGCGGATGTCGCCAGCTGTTTACAGGCCTCGATGTCTTGCTCGGCGACTTCTTTTCCCACTGATTGCATATGCGCATTTGGATAAAGCACCGGGCGGGCACCGGAACAGCCAGCCAGCATTATCACCATGAAAACACTGGCTATTGCCATTCTCCTCATATCTTCCCCCTTCCGTTCGATTCTTTTCGCAGCAGTCTGGCTAGCAGTGACTCTGCCGTGACCCCCTTCACAAACAGTCGCTTACGCCGCCCCGTCGCGCCGGCATGCAGCTGCACATTCGCGCGCGGAACAGCACACCGCTCGGCGATGAAGCGAATCAGTTCGTCGTTGGCGGCACCGTCAATCGGGCGCGCTGCCAGACGGATCTTTACCGCATCGCCATGAATGCCGACGCACTCGGTACGTGAAGCCCCGGGTTGGACCTGGACGGTCAAGAGCGCCCCGCGCGCACTGTCCCGTGCGATGATAGGAAGAGACGCCACAGAAATTGAGGAATTCAGAAGATCGCTTTGACGAAGTCGAGTATGGCCCGTTGCATGTCTGAATCGTCGGTGATTGGGCGGGCGACGGCAACATCACACGCTCGTTCTGGCGACACGCCTTGCTTGATCAATGTGCCGGCATACACCAAAAGCCTGGTGCTGACCCCCTCCTCAAGCCCATGGCTTCTGAGGTTGCGGACTTTTTGGCCGAGCTTGACGAGTTTCCCCGCGACGGCTGACTCCACCCCCGCCTCACGCTGGACGACGAGGGTTTCGATATCAGGAGCAGGATAATCAAACTCGATCGCGATAAATCGCTGCTTCGTGCTTTGCTTCAGATCTTTGAGGACACTTTGATAGCCAGGGTTGTAGGAGATCACCAGCATGAACTCGTCGGCGGCTTCCACGATCTGGCCTTTTTTCTCGATCGGGAGCACTCGCCGGTCATCGCTGAGCGGATGGATGATGACGGTGGTGTCCTTCCTGGCTTCCACCACCTCGTCGAGATACACAATGGCCCCATGTTTCACCCCGAGGGTCAAGGGTCCATCCATCCATACGGTATCTTGCCCCTTCAGGAGGTAACTTTCCCGCAGCCGGTCGGCCCCTTCAGCATCACCGGCAGTTTTTTCTCGGCAGCAATGGTGAACAGGCCGATCTCCCCACAGACCTCCGCATAAAACGGTTCCTGCCGAATGCGATACTGCGCGACATCGACTTCCCGTGCTTGCAGCGTCACTCATCACCCCTGGTCTATAAAACCGCTTCGGCCTGACAGCACTGCCTGCTCCGCAGCCGCCACAATAAACGGAACAAAGACTGAAGATCAAGCAAAGGGAACCGAGTCAGGGCACGTAAAGAGCGCCGTAAACCCTCCTCCGAAGAGGGCTATTCGCCTGAAACCCATTTACACACTACACTACACATGTCTTGACGCGGGCTAAACACACCACTCTCCTGGCAGGGTGATGTGGTGAACACCACATCTTCTTCCTCGGTCGCAACGAAGGACGAGGTATCCGCGTTAAAGTGCCAGTTTGAGCAAAAGCGACGTGAATGTCAGCGATCAATACCATGCGGGAAACCTTCCAGCCGCACGAGATCAGAACATCGGTTGGTCCTCCCAAGCCGAAGTCGAAGCACTCATGGGCTGCTCCGTGATGGCAAACATTCCATGCTCATCACTTGTCTTCAAACAGGAAATCGAGCGACACCGTCTCATTCGGTTTCACCGTAATCTTCCGCGCTTGATTCCCCAAAGTCGGATGCCACGCCTTGATCTGGTACGTACCGGCGGGAAGATCGCTGATGGCAAACGAACCGGTAAAGTCCGTCACGGCATAGTAGGGATTGTCGATCGCATAGCCCCAATTCTGCATGTAGGGATGCATGCCGCACTGCATGGTAAACACTTTCCGCCCTTTGACCAACTGCACGATATCGGTGGTCCCGCTTGCTTTCAGCGCAGGGCGATGGAGGACGATATCGACCCCTGCAAGGTCATAGGCATACCCCTGAATGTCGTGTGCGACCGGATCTCGATTGACCACGGTGACTCGACGCTTGTCGCTGACGACGGTGACAAACGGCAGGAACCGACACATAGTCGCTTCCACTTCAGCCTCGGTGAAGGTAAACGGCTTTCCTTTCTGAATGTCCTCCACAACTATCACCACATCTTTGAGCCCACCGTCCGGGGCGATATTAACTTCCTTCAGGAGACGATGTCCGTTTCCATCCGACAGCTCCCCACAGAATGCGCGATCTGGGTAGCGATGCAGCTTAAATTCTTTCGGCTCCGGTACTGATCCCATGAACGTGATCTTACCCCGCACTGTACCACCATCTGTAACAGTTCCCGACTCATACGCCTCGGCTTCGGCGCACAGTCCAACGCTCAGTATCGCTGATGCAAAGACAGTCACCCACAGTCCTGCCAAAATCGTTTTTCTCATGTCCCCTCCGATTCTTATGATTGCTGTTGCACACCTGCCGACGGATCGGCCTTATCCGATCCCTAACCGGCTTATGAGATCTCAAGGGCAACTTGTATGCCTCGTTAAGCCAACAAGACATATGCTGGATTTTTATACGCTTAAGAGCCTGTCCGACATTGCCAAAATGGCCTTATTTTAGGGGTGCCTGAACCATTCATCACGTGACGATCGTTGATCCTGATCCAAATGCGTGCGTCGGATTTTTCGTGATTCCTAATGTCTGACAAACTCCTAGTCATGTCAGAATTTCAAAATTTTGATCGAAGATTCGACCTCAACCGCGAACAGCTCAGTGCAAACCTTGCACCGTTTCCATCGGAGTATGCTCTCGGCTTTAGAATCTCCCAATCTAGTCTCATATGATTTCCGGTAACCCCTCTGAAAGCTCTTCTTATCCGCACGAGGCATACGAATTGCTCTGGCCTCTTGTCAGGCGATGAACTCGTGAGGACCTTGGTTGTGTCTAACAACGCATGATCCCCCCGACAAGTCGGCCGATGTTCGAGGTGAATAGAATAAAGGGGGGGTACTCCACGTGAATGATTCTTCGAGTCAGTTGACCGAATCCCAGACAAAAGCCCTAAAATATTGCGATCGGTGCGCCCGCCGCTCCGCGGCACTTTTTTATGACGACCTCACGTGGAAAGAGCTCTGTCAGGAGTGCTGCGACCGGTTGAATCGCAAGCGCACAATCGCTTCCAGTCCGGCGAAACCGAAGATGTAAGGGTATGCTCATGCCCTTCCTCGCTGATCGTCCATGGAAGCTTGTGCGCGGGACGCCCGCCAGAAGACAGATCATTCGGCGGTGTGCGTGTTTCCAATGGAGCCTCGGACCGAAACCGTTGTTTTGAGTGCCCCCACAAGTGAAGCGCCCATGTGTACGGCGTCGTTCCGCAAAGTTCCTCGCTGCCCCCCTCTTTCGCAGGCAGAACGTTAACTGTATCGCATGCGCCTCGCGTGATAGCATAGGAGCGTAGCATTTCGAGTTGCGCCATGTTTAGGCCTATTCCAAAAGTCACGCTGTTTCGACGCATTCCATACCGTCTCATTACCTCTGTCGTACTTATTCTCGCGTTGGTCGTGGCCGTCATTCTCTTAGTGAGCTTGGAACAGGAGAAGCTCCTGCTCCAAGGGTTCACGCAAAGGCAAACGGTCCCCACGGAGGTGTTTCAGACCCTCTGGCAATCTCGGCATGACTTGATCGTAATCACCCTTCTTGTGTTGTTAATCAGCGTCATCGGGATTGCGGCAGTCATCACCTTTCTGCACTACGACAGCACCAGACGGACCCTCGAAGAAGTCAAAAGTCTGGCCAGAAATATCCTTGAGAGTATCCCGACCGGCGTGCTCACCATTAATCGCAATGGCCAGGTCACCGCCGTCAATCCCTCTGCCGTGGCGACATTGAAACGGTCGACGGAAGAATTACTCGGCCAATCCTATGAACAGATATTTCCCCAAGGAGATGTGATTCGCATCGTGCTCGATGAAGCACTGCATAACGACTGCCATGTGGATCATTATGATATGCCGTATCGCGCCGGCGGCGAGACTCGTACGATACGCCTCACCACTGCGAACCTGACGGGAGACGAGGGAAGGCCAGTCGGCGTCATTGCGCTGCTGAAAGATGTCACGGAGCTGCTGGGCCTGGAGCGGCGCGGGCGGATCGCGGACAAACTCGCGGCGCTGCATACCCTGTCGGCTGGGGTGGCGCATGAGTTGCGCAACCCGTTGAGCGCGATAGACTTGAATCTGCATCTCCTTGAAGAAGACCTCAAGGAGATGGGAATGCTGGCAACGCAGAGCGCACGATACCTCCACGTCTTGAATGCGGAATGCCGCCGTCTCTCGGTCATTCTGGACAACTTTATGAAATTCGCTCGTCCAGGCTCCGTTAGCCTGCATGAGGTGGATGTGAAGGCGCTGATCGATCACATCCTGGCCCTGATGCAGTTCGAAGCAGCAGAGCGCAAGATTCGACTTGAACAGGTTGCCGAGGAAGAATTGCCGCCTGTGGTGGGCGACGAGACCCACATCAGCCAGGTGTTGGTGAACATCATCGTCAATTCGTTTCATGCCATGCCGAGTGGCGGACTCTGCCAAGTTACCACGGCGCAGCGGAAGACTGACGGGAAGCCTTGGGTAGAGATCACCGTGAAGGATGACGGCGTCGGGATCACGAAGGAGGAGATCTCCCATCTGTTCGAGCCCTTCTATACAACCAAGTCGAGCGGTACCGGGCTTGGTCTCGCCATTGCATACCGAATCATGCAGGATCATGGCGGAACCATTCAGGTGTCGAGTCTACCCGGGAGCGGAACGACGGTGGTGACACAATTCCCCGTGGCGGTTGATCAACCTCAAAAGGCTGTAATGGAATCATGACGCGAGCCGTCCATATTCTCGTTGTCGACGATGAGGTGAATATTCGCAACGCGCTGGTGACCCTCCTGGAAAGGAAGGGATATCGGGCCCAAGGCGTGGCAACGGCTGAAGAAGGGTTGGATCTGCTTGAAACGACCGAGATGGATCTGGCGATTACCGACTTGCGCATGCCGGGAATCGGCGGGATGGAATTTCTGCGGAGGCTGCGAACAAAATGGCCCGGCACAGAAGTGGTAGTTATGACGGCCTATGGATCCATCGAAACCGCCGTGGAAGCGATGCGTGCTGGAGCCTACGATTATCTCACCAAGCCCATCGATCGCGAGCGGTTCTCCATTCTTGTGGAGAAAGCGCTCGAGCGACACCGTCTTGCCATCGAAAACCAGCAGCTCCGGGATCGACTCGAAACGAGAACGCGTTTCGAGCAAATGGTCGGCGACAGCGAACCGATGCAGCACGTATATCATCTCGTAGAGATGGTGGCGGCAAGCGACGTGACCGTGTTGCTCACTGGCGAAAGTGGAACCGGGAAGGAACTCGTCGCCCGAGCGATCCATCACAAAAGCCCGAGGGCCGATGGGCCGTCTATTACCCTGAATTGCGGGGCATTACCTGATGCTCTCTTCGAGAGCGAGTTGTTCGGCTATGAGAAAGGCGCCTTCACCGGCGCGATGACGACCAAGGCCGGACGGTTCGAGCTGGCCGACGGCGGCACGTTGTTGCTAGATGAAGTTGGTGAACTCTCGCTGAAATCTCAAGTCGATTTTTTGCGCGTGCTGGAAACCAAGGAGTTCAGGCGTCTGGGTGGAACCAAGCTGATTACGGTCGATGCCCGCATCATCGCGGCCACCAATCGCAATCTTGAGGAAGCGGTCAAGCAAGGCGCTTTTCGCGAGGATCTCTTTTATCGACTCAATGTCGTCCCCATTAAAGTACCGCCGCTGCGCGAGCGCGGAGACGACATTCCCCTCCTCGTTGAGACTTTCCTACCAGAATTTTGCGCACAGCATCACCGAGCGCCAAAGGACGTCTCGAGGGAAGCCATGCGGTTATTACGGCTGTACGCCTGGCCGGGAAATATCCGGCAACTCCGCAATCTCCTCGAACGACTGGTCGTGACCGTAGGCGAGGAGATGATCCTGCCCCAACATTTGCCGGAGGAAATTCAGGCCAGCCGGGAAGATGTTCGGACCATGGTCGTCACCCTCGGAAATTCTTTGGAAGAAATTGAGAAAGAAGTGATCCGACGGACGCTTATCGAAGTCACCAACCACCGCGAGAAAGCCGCCAAGTTGCTCGGTATCAGCCTGCGATCCCTCCAGTACAAGATCAAAGAATACGGGATCCGCGAGTAAGGATTCTCCAAACCGCCCATCTATCACATAACATCAAGCCTTCTCATCACATCTCCTCCTTGATCTGCAATTCCTGCATATGTGCGATCAATTGCATAAAGACATAACTGCGCGATCTGCCAAGAGACATCCGAGTTTGAACTGTCTGATAAAGAAAGCCTGCATGCAGATTTTGCAGATGACCGACTCCCTTATCCTCTGGTCATGACCTCCGCTTTCCTCGATCTCCGAGGTTCCCGTTGTAAACACACAATAAATCTACTGCTTTGTCCGTTCACTTCTTGCGGCACCCAGTATGCAAGGATTCGCTTTCAGGAACAGGAACCAATCAGTCAGAAGTAACACAAGGCGGAAGAGAACATGATTGTTGTGTCACAGATCGCAAGAACTGGAGTCGTCCTCATCCTCCTATTGATGTACGGCTGTGCGCGACCGCCTGCCCAGCAACTTGAGGCAGCTCAAAAAGCGGTCGACGATGCCAAAACTGCGGGGGCGGAGGCCTATGCGAAGGACGATTGGATGAAATTGGAGCAGGAGTTCGCCCTGGCCAAGGATGAGTTAGTCAAGCAAGAAACGGCCTTCTCGATTTTCAAATTGTATGACGACGTGGGCGAAATGCTGAGCACGGTAGTTGAGTATGGGGGGCGCGTGGCAGCCAAGGCGTCGCAAAACAAGGAAGCGGCGAAGACAGCAGCTCTCGCGATGGAACAAGAGGCTCTGCGGGCCGTGGTGTCTGCCAAGAGACTAATGGCCAGAGCCCTGAGTGGGAAAGAAGGAGATGCGGGAGAAGCGATCAAACAGCAGGTTACAGCATTAGAAGCGGGTTTCGTTGTGATACATGGGCTCATCGAGAACGGTGACTATCTCGCGGCGGAGATGCGAGCCAGGGCATTGAAGGAGAAAGGGGGTGCAGTTTCCGGAGAGATTCGAAGCGCTATCGAGAAGGCTACAGGGAGAAAGCCAAAAGCCCATGCGTAACGGAGTACAAGGATCTTTTAAAAGTCTAGCCACGGAGTTAGCGTTTTCCATGCCGAACGTTTCGATCACGGTGAGGGCGCTCGTTGTCTTGCGCATGGAGATGACTTTTGAAACTGGTTTCTTGGGGCGGCCAGAGCCATGTTGACGATTCGTGAGCAGCAGATCGGGTTGTTGAAGGTGATTGAGTATCTGGCGGCAATTATTTTCGTGGCCGGAGCCCTGGCTTGGGGCTGGTATTTGACTCTTTTACTTTGGCTCATCCTGGTACTCCTTCCCTATGCCGTGTTGCGGGTCATGCGAAATTTTGAACAAGAGAATGATCTGTCTCGTCATCCTCGCCAGACCATTGCAAAGGAGAAACAAGAACAGATCTTAGGACGGTAGAGCCAGGGCATTGTAGTAACCACGCTGTCGATCCTCCAGATATCCAAACGACCGTGGCACTTGAGCAGAAAGGAGCTTCGTATGAGTCCGTTGAATGCAGCACAGCGTGAGCGAGTGATCGATGTCGGTCCGGCGGGATTCCATCCGCCGTCGGCGATGGAATTGGGAGTAACACATCCTGACTCTGGATTCGGGTTGAGCTATGGCTGGCACGCGCCGGCAGATGAGGTCATCGCCGAATCGGCGCGGCAACTGTATACGCGAAAGAATCCCACGATCTTCCCGGGTCCCTTGTATCTCTGGGCCTGGAATCCCGACTGGATCGCCAAAGGACAGGCCCTGCTGCGGCTCGCCGCCGAAATCCCGAACGTGATGATCATTCCGATGCCGGACTATCGGCCTAAGTATCCCAAGATCGATCCGGAGGAAGGGATCAATCCCAATCATCCGAATCTCACGATCTGGCACAACAAGATCGAGGTCGCTCTGTTCATTGGGATTCATTGCCACTATGCCAATCTGGCCCTGCGCATGGTACGGGCCGGAACGAACTGTCTCACGATCGCGTTCTGCCACGACATCCATGAAGACGCGATGCTCAGCGTGCAGGATCTCGATGTGACTTACATGGATCACGTCATCGAGATTTTCCGAGCCGTGCGCAAAGATCTGGGCGTCGAGATGCCGACAGACGGGAAAACCGTTCGATTGACCGGCACGCAGATACGCGCCAACCACGGGGTGGAGTGCGTGAATCCGTTTCCGAGTGCCTGAGCGGAGAGGCGAGAAGGAACGGACAGAAGAGGAGCCAAAGGATGCCGGGACCGCAGAATAACTCACTTAGGCCGCCACTCGGGGCAGACCAGTCTGGGAGCGAGGACTGGCTTGCGCGGCTCATACGTCTTCAGGACGCACTGACCCTGTGTCCCACGGATATCACTTCACGCTGTGAGTTGGCGGCGTTGCTCGAAGCACTGGGGCAGCCGGAGGAAGCACTCGTCAATTGGAAAGCGGTCTTGAACACCGATTCCAACAGTCTCAAGGCGCGAGAGGGAATGGCGCGTTGTCACCGGCAGGTGGGACGGCCACTTCAATCCAGCCTGTGAAAGGAGAACGGTGATGCCGGCGATCCGGGACCTAGTCGATCGAGTCGACGCCAGCGCCTGTTGTGTCCAGATCAAGGTCGTCCTGCCGGGACGAACGACCGTTCGCATGCGCGCCCTCGTAGGCGAACACACACGTATCGCTCGAGGGATTGCACAAAACGAACTGTCCAACCTGTATGAGGGGGATTGTGTGGAAATTGCGTATCGCCATGGGCGCGAGGGATTCATCGCGGACGAGACGATCTCCATCCGACCGGATCGTGCCGTCCGGCAGCTTCAGAGCGTCAGAGTGCCCCCGTGCTCAGGCTTCGCGAGGAGTTGAGATGATCACCGTATCACCCTGAGGAGGTCTTCCATGGCGACGAGACGAAAGGCAACGGCGAAAACATCCAAACGAACAACAGCCGGCAAGAAGCAGATGAAGGGGAAAAAGAAATAGCCAGCCGAGAGGAGATGTCTCACGATGTCAGGACATGCCGATATCGTTGCGGTGCAATATCCAAGGGGCGCCACCGCCCTGGTATGGGTCGATTTGAGCACCGGGCGGGTGATGACCAACCATGCGGGGTTGCAGATGACGTTACGCCGAGGAGTGAAGAACTGGGCCGGTCATGTCGTCCATCCGCGTGACGGAGCTGTCTTTCTCTCCGCCGTCTACGACCACTTTTTCCTCAGCGGGTATCCAGTCCACTGGCTTGGCGTCTCAGGGTTGACAGAAGTGAAAAACACCTATCGTGTATAGGATGAACGGGATCGACATGGCTCCCTTCACCGCATGGCTCCCGGCTCGACCCAATCAAGACATGGATCTCATCATCAAGATCGTGGGGCCTGCCGCATCAGCGCTCGTGAAGGACTGGGAGGTCATCGCCCAATCACTCATCCGGAAAGGTCTCTCGGTTACGACACAGAGTGGCCGGATCGATGGCGATCGTGGCACATTCGTGCTCACGATTCGTCTGGCCACCCAACCCTTCTACTCCATGGGATCCGGATGCGACGTACTGGTCGATCTCACCGAGACGGATCCGGAGTGGCGACGTATGGGGCTTCAACGGGGAAGCGTGCTGATCTGGGAACCTTCTCCTGATAATCGGACGCATTTCTTTCTGCACCAAGGCGTGGTGGCGTATCCGATTCCCCTTACTGAGCTGACTCGCAGCCATGGCGAGAGGTTTCACGGAAAGGCCTTTGCTGCATTAGGAGTACTCCTCCATCTGCTCGGTGTATCAGAATCCACGCTCTGTCGGTGGACGCCTTCACTTTCTGCGCCCCGATCGTTTACAGCTGGACATAATTATGCGCGGCAGTCTGTCGAGAAGCGCGATGTCTATGCCCTTCCATCGCGATCGGCCGCTCCCCAGCATGGCATGCTGCTCAGTGCGGAGAAGGCGATCTTGTTGGGCTATGTGGAGAGCGCCTGCGAAGATCGGAGCGCTTGCGCGACCGAACTCATGACCACACCCTGGCATTGGGTCGCCCAACATCTCGCCCGTGCTCAATCGATGGTGTCGGTGATGGAAAGCGATTGGCACCCAGGTGTGCAGGCCTATCGAGGGCCACAGGGAACGGTTATGGCGCTTTCCCGAGCGGACGCATCTGCAATTGGCTCCTGCCTCAATGGTTTCAACGCATCTCACGTCTTCGTCGCTTCGGATATTGCAGATGCGATGAGACTGACGATCCTGGGGCAAGATCTCATTCGTACCGGAGTCAGCAACGGAGTCGGGATTTTAATCGAAGAGGCCCTCGCCATCCGGCAGCAGACGGTGGAGATTCGTTCGTTGGTCGACATGATTCACCAGCGACGTTCGACCGACAGCGTTGCAGGTAACGGAATCCTCGCGCTATGCGAGCGAGATGGAGAGAGCAAAGCAGACGTGGGCTATGTCGCCTGGGGGGCGGCGCAGGGCGTGGTGCGTGACGCGGTGGCGCTTTGCCGGAGTTTCGGCCTTCGTGTGGCGGGATTCTATCCCAATCTGGTCGTGCCGTTTCAGCACGAGACCATGGAGTCATTCGTGAAAACCGTCGATCGGGTTGTCCTCGTCGAATCTGATCCGGCTCTGGGTTATTGGGACAGGCTGCGAGCGAGCTTCTCCTTCGACTATTCGCTGCTCACGCCACCGCTGGGTCAGTCGCTCACGCCGATGGATATTTTCCTCAGAGAGGGGTTGGGGACCGAGTGACATCATGTTGCATCCACATCTTGGAAAGGAGTCAGCGAAATGAAACCGTATGAAATGATACTGGGGCCGGAAGGCTATCTGCCGCCATCCGTCTCGGAACGAGGCGTCGTGGGCCCATCGAAAGGTGAGGGGCTCGTCATGGGGAAACGGGTCCCTGAACAACAAGCCATCGACGAGGCAGCGCGTCGGTTGCTTGCAGCCAAGAACCCGACGATCTTCCCTGGACCGTTGGTCCTCTGGGCCTGGAACGAACGGGCCGTCCGCGAGTCCGAGGTGGTACGGGCGTTGGCCGAAGCCGTTCCCGCCAAGCTCATTCCGATGGCCGATTATCGCCCGAAGTATCCGAAGATCATCCCGGAGCAGGAGATCAATCCGAACCACCCCAATCTGACGATTTGGAAAAACCAGATCGACGTGTGTCTCTTTGTCGGCGTGCACTGCCATCAATCCAATATCGCGCTGAAGATCATCCGTGGGGGAAGCGACTGCTTGACGATTGCCTTATGCACATTCAGCGGAGACGATGAAGCCCACATCACGATCAGAGATTTAACGGCCGACACGATTCAACGCATCGTCGATTCGGTCCACCGGCAGAAGCGACAACGGCCTTCGTAGATACCGAGAGCTCCAGATAGTCTCAACACTCATGACACGAGGTCTTGCGACGCAAAGCGTTGTATTTTTTGCACTGATCGGGGTAGCGACCGGGACGGGCTCGGTCGCCTGATCCCATGACGAAGCGCATGCCAGGGATAGTGGACGAGTAGTGGGAACGGTCGCGCTCGATGGCCAGGTCCCAAAACCAAACGGATATACCTCACAACGTTACCCGACCCGTTCTCTTGTGGCCGTATTTCCGATGGACAAGGTTGGTGCATCTTGCAGCCGTTCAATATCGGGCCGGTGAGCGAGTTTCGCGAAGCGGTGGTCTACCTTGAGGGGATCGACAAGGGTAAACCCTTCAAAGAAGGGAGTGCTCCGCAGATTGAAGCAAAAGACTGTCTCTTTCTCCCGTTCACGACGGTGGGATGAAATGGCCAATCGGAGACGGTCGTCAACATGGAGTGAGCATTAAAAGACGCGCACAAGCAAACGCCCGATCCAAAAATCGACATTTCGCAAGGGGACTGTGCAATCAACTGCAGCCTGTTCAAAGGCAGCTACGCGGTCACGGGTCCAGTTGATCGCCATATTCTCGTCGATATCCAAGTCCCTGGTTGCCCGCCGAGTCCAGCGGAAATTCTTGAAGCTCTGTCGGAGTTGCGCAAGCCAACGGTATTATGAGGCATAACAGCAGGGAGCCCATGACGCAGTCGATGAGTTCATGGGCGAAAAGATCTAGCAGATGCTACGGGCATCGAGATTGTCGAGACGGAAGGTCCCGGACGTCATTGCAATAGACGATTTCTGCGGGCGAGAGACTTCTTGTTATACTTTTCAAAGGGAAATGACAAGCGTTTGCAGGCGCTCATATCGAACGGGCTCCTCGTGTCATACGCCCCGGACCATATCCGTGTTCGGTAAGGATTCATGTTGAACGGTAAGCCACGCGTATTGATTCTGGGTGGTGGGTTCGGGGGAATGTATGCCGCGTTGGAATTCGATCGCGCACTGGGGCGAGGAGCCGCCTTGGACGTCACCCTGGTCAACCACGACAACTTTTTCCTCTTCACCCCGATGCTCCATGAAGTCGCCGCGAGCGATCTCGATAGCACCAACATCGTCAGCCCGATCCGCAAGCTGTTGCGCCGCGTGGCGTTCTTTCATGGCGAGATCGAAGCCATCGATCTCGTGCAGAAACGAGTCGGCCTGTCGCATGGGCACGAGCAACATTGCCATTCGCTGCCGTACGACCACCTGGTGCTGGCCCTCGGGTCCACCACGAACTTCTTTGATATCCCGGGCTTAGCCGACCGGGCCTTCACCATGAAATCACTGAGTGACGCGATGGCGCTGCGCAACCACCTCATCGCGAACCTGGAAGAGGCCGACTTTGAGTGTGGGGGGGCGCCCCGTCCGTCCTTACTGAATTTCGTCGTGGCCGGAGGCGGCTTCGCCGGCGTCGAAACCATTGCGGCCATGAATGACTTTCTGCGGGAGGCGGTGCAGTTCTTCCCGCATCTGCGGGAAGAGAGGCTGCGGATCATTCTGGTCAGTTCTGGGCGGGTTATTTTGCCGGAACTGGGGGAAAAGCTCGGCAGGTACGCGCAACGCAAACTTGCTGAACAGAAGGTGGAAATCCGCTTGAACTGTAAAGTGACCGCCGTAAAGGACCAGGATGTCACCCTCAGCGATGGGACGACGATTACCACGAATACGCTGGTGTGGACTGCCGGGATCAGCCCGCACGCCTTGTTGAACACCCTCCCATGCGAGAAAGCCAAAGGCCGTGTCCTCGTCAACGAGTACCTGGAAGTTGCCGGCTGGCCTGGCGTTTGGGCTTTGGGCGACTGTGCGCTCGTGCCGGATCGTAAGACCGGAGCATTCCATCCTCCGACCGCGCAACACGCGCTGCGTGAAGGCCAGATCGCGGCGCAGAATATCCTGGCCACCGTGCGAAGGGGGTGGAAGAAACCGTTTGTGTACTCCACGATCGGGCTCCTGGCCCCTATTGGAAAACGAACCGGCGTCGCGAACATTCTAGGGGTGAATTTTTCCGGCTTCATCGCCTGGTGGTTGTGGCGGACGATCTACTTACTGAAACTCCCGCGCTTTGAAAAGAAGATCCTCGTGGCCCTGGACTGGACGCTGGATGTGCTTTTTTCGAAGGATCTGGTCCACTTCCGCACGACGCGCCCCCGTACCCCACCGCCGGCGGAAAAATAATCAGAAAATACGCCGGTCTAGATTAGTCAGCGCTCACTTAATGCCAGCGCAGCAAGCGAATGAACGGTAAAACAAGCTCATTTGGACTGACCCCCTAGATTGAGACACGGTGAATTGGCACACTTGGCACCAGAAGGGGGTGGCAGGTGGCGAAGAAACGCGTGGGAAAATTTCCAAAGGCTTTTCGGCAGATGGCCGTCGATCGGCTGACGCAGTGCGACAACATCGTAGAACTGGCGAAGGAGCTCGGCATCAGTCGGCGGCTGTTGTATACGTGGCGCGAGAAGCTTGAGCCGCGGGAGAGCATCGGACCACCTGCGAATTCACGTGAGGCCACTCTCCGGAAAGCGGTCAGCCAACTCAAGCGGGTGTTGGCTGAGAAGGTGCTGGAAGTAGATTTTTTCAAAGGGGCCTTGCACAGCGTCGAGGCGCGACGCCAGCGGAACGGCACAGCTGGCGCGCAGGCATCTACGCCCACATCCGGGACGTGATGTCGAGGCAAGGCTCATTGAGTATCGAGCGGATGTGTGATCTAGCACAGGTCAGCCGGGCGGGGTTCTATCGGTCGTTGCAGGCGAACCAACCCATAGAGGAAGAGATGGCGGTGCGGACGGCCATTCAGGGGATCGCGGTCGAACATCGGCGTCGATATGGGTATCGGCGCATCACGGCAGAACTCCGTCGACGAGGGATGCGGGTGAACCATAAACGGGTGGCGCGGCTCATGCGGGAAGACAACTTGCTTGCCGTGCAGCCGCGGGCCTTCGTGGTCACGACCGATGCGCAGCATGACTTGGAGGTGTATCTGAATCTCGCCAGTCGCCTGACGTTGACCGGGATCAATCAACTCTGGGTGGCGGACATCACCTACATTCGGCTGAAGGGCGAGTTCGTCTACTTGGCGGTGATGCTCGATGCGCATTCACGCAAGGTCGTGGGCTGGGCGGTGGACCGCACGCTGGCCGCTCGGTTACCGATCGCGGCCCTGACGCACGCCCTCGCGGAGCGACACCCGCCGCCTGGGTTGGTCCATCATTCTGATCGCGGCGTCCAGTATGCCTCCGAAGCATACGTGACCCTGCTGCGAGCGCACCACATGCTCCCGAGCATGAGCCGACCGGCCAACCCCTATGACAACGCCAGTTGTGAGAGCTTCATGAAGACGCTCAAGCAGGAGGAGGTCTACGCCAATACCTATCGAGATCTCGACCACCTGCGTGCGAACATTGCCGCATTCATCGAGCAGTACTACAATCGCGTCCGGTTGCATTCGGCGTTGGGCTACCATTCACCGGAAGAGTTCGAGGACGCAGCGAGTTCGACGACCCCTGTGACCGGAGCCACCATGCGGTGTTTCAGGCCTCGAGCACTTGCTCGAGCTGCCTCATCAGCGGGGGATCAGGCTGCAGCAACAGAAGCGGAGGTGAGGAGCACCATTCAATAAACCACCAAGTGCGCTCATTTCTGTGTCTCACCGGAGGGGTTCACCCCACATTATTGTGCTCGTTTTGTATTCATCGCCATCTCCTACTATCCTACGCTACCTTCTTCCCATCAAGCACTTCACGCACTCTTTGGGTCAATACATGAGGCGTGAACGGTTTCTGGAGAAAGGCCGTGTCCCGTTTGACCCCGCCCTGTTCGAACACCGGATGATCGGGGTAGCCGGACATGTACAAGACCTTGATCTCGGGTCGCACAACCGTCAGTTTCTCTGCGACCTCCGGCCCGCTCATT
>JACRLR010000012.1 GCA_016219645.1 Nitrospirota bacterium | reverse complement strand
ATGGCGGCGGCATTGATGATGTTGGAGACCACGTTGAATTTCCAGAGGCCCATCCAGACCGACTCGAATTCCGGGGTCATGGAATCCAGACCGTGGGAATACCCGAAGACGCGCTGAAAGACCACTTCGGCCCCCACCGCACAGAGCATCGCAAACCAACTGATCTTGAAGACCCGCGAATCGTACCAGAGCGACATGTCATACCCTTTGTCGCTCCCTCCTAACGTTGTACTCGCCATACCAGAACCTCCTTTTTAAAAAATTGAAAACCAGCTGCAGTAATTGAGGCCCGTCTTGATTAAAGCCCAGCACATATTATTCCGGAGAAATATACTCCGGCGAAACATTGCCACCCTCTGCCTGCGGGCGGCACAGTAGCGGATACGGTTTCTTTCTGTCAAGTAGAATATCCAAGGTTGAATCCTGGTCCTGACTGCAAAATACGTGCGAACGGTTATGCACTTAACTCCAGTCCTCCCACTCCCATTTAGCTATCCGTGGCCAGCCTGGAAAATGGGGAAGGCTCAACTGCAATAACCTGCGCCACAAGCCTATGGAACAATCTGCCACGGTACTTCGATGTTCGACGGTTGAACAGATAAGTGAATTCGTCAAGATAGGAGTCCAGCTGTTCACAGGAAAGCGGACCCTGGTGAGTACGCAGAAGCCAGCGCTTCAGTAATGAGGCAACTTTCTGTACGCGTGGCAACATATCAGACGCTGTCATGTTACTGGTGTTGATTGCACGGGGTCGGTGCTTGAAGCCCTCCTGCCTCAACCCAGCATAAGCCTCCCATCCATCCGTGATGACCACGGAGCCCGCTTCAACTGCATGCTTCACGAAGGCGATGAGAGGGCTTACTGAGGCGGCTGGAATTCGGCGTAGTCTGATCCGCCCAATTCCTTTCCGGTCGACCTGTGCGGCAATCGCAACCAGAGCCTTGTTTTCCAGGTGTGGGGAACTCCCTTTACTCTCGACACCATCAATATAAGTTTCGTCTACTTCCACTCGGCCTTCGAGCTGATCCATCCCAGGGCGCACCATTGCGCGCTGTAGTTTCTGCAGCCACAACCATGCCGTCCTATAACTGCCAAGGCCTAGTAGACGCTGCAACCCGGAGGCGCTGAGCCTGTTCTTATGATCAGTCATCCACCACAACGCTCGGAACCAATCTTGTAGGGGAATTCGGGTTCGATGGAAGATCGTCCCAGCCGTGACAGAAGCCTGGTATCCACACTGTCGGCACATCAAGAGGGATCGTGTGGTTGTCCAGCTGCCGTTGGTTGTGCACTGAGGACAGCGAAATCCGGTGGGCCACCGGAGCCGAGCCAGGTAGGCACGGCATGCACCTTCTGTGGCGAAGCGCTGTTCGAACTCGGCGAGGGTCCGCAAATAGCCCTCCACTAAAACAATGCCACTGCCTTACGTAGCTACGGTAGATACAAGCTTACTGGAGCTAAGTGCATAATCCACAGGGGATAAAATAAACAATAACGGTGCAACCTGTCAAGTCTGAGGGGGTATCAGCCATGCAAGCGAAATCCGTGCCGTGATCGAGCCACTGCTTCTCATGTTTATCGGATCAGGGATCTCACGGATTAGATAGGGCATCGTATAATAATCGCCAAGTGCATCATAAGTAATTGATTATAATGACATTTATTAATTATTCTTGTTGGGCTATGGCTAAACAAGAGTAAGGAAGGAACTCGCTCATGTAGCTTATTTACTAAAATTCATAAGCTGAGAGATCTCACCCGCAACTCATTCTGTTATAGGGAACCTATCAATCCTATTTATTCCACAGAGGAGATTCTCTATTAAATAAACAGTCTAATCCATGTCTAATCATCGATTCACACCTCCCATTCACCTCAATGTACATGGTCGTCCGGCGGCGGCCGAATCTCTTTTTCCCGATTGAGCTGCTCAATTTGCTGCATCAATAGGTTATTGTCGGTCCACCCTGCTCCATCCACTGCAGGGATCCACCGCGCCCGCAAAAAACCGTACCGGTCAATCAGAAACTCCATGTGTTTCGGCATTGTCCCCTCACCGGCCAAATCGGGATTACTCAGGGTTCTACGGAACAGGGCATAGCTTTGTGCAATTTCCGGAGCACCCTGAGTCACCACTGGGAATGGCAGATCTGCGGTGATCGCCGCCATATCCTGTTGGTTAAGGTCATTGATGGGCACCGCCAGCACGATCGTATCGCTGCTGCTTAGTGCGGGGTAAGCCTGCTTCAACTGATCGAGCCTCGCGCGTGAATCCGGCCATGAAAATAGTGTCAGCAACACAGATTTTTTCTGACGAAAGTCTTTCAAGGTACCGCTTGCGCCGTCATGTGCGGAATAGGAAAAGTTCTGTGGGACGACGTAAGGCTGATTGGGAGCGACGTAGAAGTTGATGAGACGAGCTTGATAGCCGCGGGAAATCGCATGGAGAAAATTGACGAGATCCCAGCGATCCTCCTCCGAAAGTTTGTCGCCCCATGCCGGCATGCCAAACTCTAGGATTCCGTAAGTCAGCCAATGGAAAAAGTCGCCTGCGGTATGCATCGCAGTATGCGGCTCCGTCAGCAGATCAACCGGTTTCTTCGCAAATGTCTTGGCCAGCACACCATTGCCCTTGGCCTGGGGTCCATGACAAGGCACACAGTTTGCGGCGAATAGGGTTGCGCCATTGTGAACGGAAATGGCATCGAATGGCACCGGCGTCTTGCGGTAGGTTTCTGGAAAGGCCTGAACGGCAAGGGAGGGGAGTGCAACGGCCAGTCCGCAAACCGCCAGCACAGATGGGACGGCAATGTGCCACTTCGTCCCCCAGCGCTTGTATCGACCGAGCGCGACCGCACCGCCTGCCAGTAACAGGAGGGCGATTCCTATCCCCACGCGGACCATGACGCTGAACTCGCCCCAGGTGGCGTCAATGGAGAAGCGGAATGGATAGGGCCAGTCCTCAATGACGGCATGTTTCGCAGGCACGGCGCTCGCGAGAAATGTCGCTGCCAACACCAGTGCTGACGCAAGCACGACTTCGACGGTCACCCACCGTCGAAGTCCCCGCGCACCTGCATCAGCCACATCTTCGTTCCGGCCGAGTAACGGCACCCAGACGAAGTGCGCACGTGCGGCGATGAGGAGAATTGCCAGGAGCAGTGCAAGTTTTGAATTGAGAAACCAGCCGTAGCTCGTTGCGGCTAATGCGGCGTAGCTTGTATCTACCATCCGATACGTTACGATGACGCCGGTCACGATCACCGCGATCATCACGGGCAATGCCATGACTGAAAAGCGTGTTAAGGTCTGGATGCCGAACCGATCTGCCTTCCGGTCCGGCTGTTTTCCTGTGGCGGCGAACAGGAGGGTGAGAAAGGCTGGCAATCCTCCGGCCCAGACGCTTGCCAGCACGATATGGAGCATGTAGGGCAACACAGATAACACGGAGAGATCTTCGGCTGCAGAGTGGCTCGCAAGTGACCCCACAGCCAGCGTGAGCGCAGCGACGATTGCGCACAAGGCGTACTGCCAGGATGTTCTGGAAGAAAGCCGAGCGTAGAGGGCGACAGCGAGCAGAAGAAGCGCAAGGGCTGCGCGCCATGTCCAGATGAGGCCTATGCGAGTTTTCTGTAAGAGTTCAAGCCAAGTTCCGGGGTGCCAGGCACTTTCAACATTGCCCGTGACCTGTGCCGTTGTAATAGCGAGTAAGGCCAGCAGACCCAGCAGAAGCGTGATCGCGAGCCACGGTAGCGCCCGCTTCAGGCGAGCGAACCATGGGCTGTCGAAAGCGGCTCTCTCACGCCCGGCGATCGCAAGGAAAACGCAGCCGCCGATCAGGATCATGTTGGATGCAAGCGCCAGCCAGCGGATAAGCGCTGCGATGACCTCGATCATTTCTCGTGCAGGTTGCCTTTTACTGTGAAGTCGAAGGATGACTGAATTACATGACCGTCCAAGGATAGTACCCGAAACTTTACCGAGTACTTCCCAGGCGCCAACTCAGGCAGCGGCAGGACAATGGATTTCAGGTCATTCGATGCAAGTTGAGGTTTGACCGCTGTAACAGGGTTTTTGCCGGCGTCGAGCACGGTGAGCGACGCATAGGCGCTCTCAATTTCCTCGTTGAACCAGAGTTGCACGTGAGCCGGGGCCTTGGCGAGGACGGCCCGACGTGGCGGCTCTGCCTTGACGAGGGCTGCATGGGCCAGCGCCGGGGCAACGTGCACGCACATCGTTATTGCCACTGCCGCGCCTACCACGAGGTGCTTGAGTGGGGGAATCGTCCATGATTCCATTCAGACCTCCTCCTTTTCCCAGACGACCCTGTCCGAGTGTTGTGGCCAACTATTGGGCCCGCGTGGTGTGACGCATGGACTCCCCAGCGCCTGATAGCCAGCTGTCTACGTCGCTGTACTGCCCGAAGGCTTGCGTCGACCGCGCACGACAAAGAAGATCACCGCTCCACCGGCGATTGCTGCGAGCGGGACTATGACCATAATGTAGTGCATGAAATGCGAAACCACGTTCGATTCCCCTATAGAGATTGGGAACCGCGCCACATGTTCATGTGGCCCACCCAGGGTTATCAGCCCGACGAATTTCCCGGGCTGGTCGAAGTTGTGTTCGAGACTGATGAATCCGCTGGGATACACCTTAGAAGGCACGTGAAGGACCGTGATGGCCTGAAGATCCTGTTCCGAGCCCGTGTCTTTGATGATCCGAACCTCGACGGGCAAAGAGCGAAGTTCCCCCTCGATATAATCAAGCACCAGCACCGTGCGCCCAACCCCCGGAACTTCTCCGCAGCTTTCTTTTCCGGCTGAGAGTTCTGGCTGATAGCCGGTAAGGTGCATACCGTAGGGCCCGATCTTGAGGATGCAGAAGTTCTTTTCCAATTCGTGCGTATGTTGGGCTTGTGCGGAAAGCGGAACTCCAAACGTCACCAGCAGAACGCATAAGCCGGCAGGTTTCAAAAATTTCCACGACATCGTCGGTGTCCTCACCATCTATCTCGGCGCGCTCAATTTCTACGCTGTACCCGAGTCGCATCCGCGCCGTTGCGACTCGGGTACGTTTTTGTCTATCAACTCCAGCGGTACTATGGTGCGTGGCCAGCTCATGATTCAGGGCCTCTATCCTGTCGTCCAACTATCGTACGCATCGGCAGCGGCATGCCATTTGGCTCTGTTGTTTCTGCGCGTAGTATTCCCGGTACAGAACGGCCTGCTTCCTATCCATTCTATGCAGCGCTATCTGACGTATTCCGACGTCCGCGCATGGCAAAAAATATAATTGCTACGACAACGGCAGCCCCGCCAAATCCGTATATGAAGTAGGAGGGAGGCGTCCATGTGCTCCCTGCACCCACCGAGAACGGGAATCGCGAGATATGTTCCTGCGGCCCGCCTACGGTGACAAGACCGACATATTTGCCGGGCTGGGCAAAATTATATTCAAAATTCACCGTCCCGTTGGGGTAAACCTTGGGTGGCAAATGAAGGACAGTGACGGCCTGAATATCTTGTTCCGAACCCGTATCCTTAATGACCCGAACCTCGGTAGTCAGCGGGCGGAGGGCATCATCCATGTAGTCAAGCACGACGACTGTGCGGCCGGTCGCTGGAATGTCCTCGCAGAATTCTTTATTGCGGGTGTTGTCAGGCTGATAGCCGGTGAAGTGCATGTTGTAGGGGCCGATGGTGAGCCGGCACATGTCCTCTGCCAGAGCCAATCCCCCATGAGCCTGAGCCTGTGTTGAGGAGAATACCCCGATCGCCAGCATCAGAAGGCACAGGCCTGCGGGTCTTAGAAATTGCACAGACATTGTCGTGATCCTCCCTCTGGAATGGTGAACCATTTATGATCGCAGGCCGGAACGTCGGGCTCCCTACGAACTGGGGGCAGCAGTCCACCATTTCCGTAGCCATTTCGATCGTACGAGCTTATAGACGAGCCAGGCAAACAGCAGTACCCCTATCAACGGTCCTGCGATGGACATCACAACCTTTGGATAGTCAATCATGTGTACCCGCAAGAGATACTGCGGGTGCCGTGTCAGATTCCGTTTCTCCGACTCAATGGTGACGGTATACATACCTTCGTCCAGCCTTACTTCGCCTCTGAGCACTCCGTCCGGGTGAGTGCTTGGACGGATGTTCGCCACAATCTCACCCTCTGCTGCGTTCTTCCCGTTTCCCCTCGTGACCCTCATCCCGACCGGTTCGTTGCGCAATGCCGAGTCCACGAGGTCCACGACCAGGAACGTATCGCCTTCCTGAGGAATTTCCGTGCAGTATTGATCTTTTATCTCGTATTGCGGCTGATAGGCGCTGAAATGCACCGCACTCTCCCCCATCTTGCGTACGCAGGGGTCTTGCTCCATCTCGGCGCCGCCGTGTGCTGTGGCTACGTTGGGGTGGTACAGGGCTATTACAAGCATGAGCATCGTAGCTCCTGCCCCCGTCGCGTGCCATTTCCTCATAATGTGCCGAACCCTCCTCTATGGGACCTTCCGTGGGTCGCTGAGCTCTGTGGCGCAACGACATCAATAGGTAACGCGTGACAGTGTCAAACCGTTATCTCATAGCAGATGCGTCCACTATGATGCCACTAAAATAGGACAAGATTCTACCCCCCCCCTCCCATCCGTACGGCGCAAGCGAACAAAAAAACAAAAATGCTTCCTGCCGGACTCACCTGCTCTAGAGCCTTTGTCAACATGATAAGACTAGGATGACAGAGGGCGATGAGGTGTTCATGCGGAACTGTGCCGCTCAATTTTGACTTGCCGGTATCAGATGGGAGACAATCGCCCATCATGCCGTCTTCTCAAAAGATGCCGGTAGGTAAGTCTTTTTCTTTAGTCTCAGTGGGATTTCTCCCGATATGCTCCAAACCGTCGCACTGAGAGGCAGCCGTGGACAACGACAGTTGTTCTCAGACATCAATGTGACGATCAAGCCTGGGACATTGCTGGCTGTGGCGGGTGAGAATGGCAGCGGGAAGACCAGCTTTCTCCGCATGCTGTGTGGCTTATTGTCGCCCGATGAAGGTGCGGTTCTTTGGCAGGGAAAAGACATTCGGCAACTGAAGGAGTTGTATTGCGCCCAACTCATCTATATTGGGCATCTCAACGGGATCAAGGATGACTTAACTCCAGCAGAAAATATGAAGATTGCTGCTGGTTTGGCAGGCGATGACAGCTCCAGCGAAATCGTACGAAAGGCGTTGGAGGCGGTCGGTCTCGGGCGACCGATTCACACTCTTCCCACGAGAGTCCTATCACAAGGGCAAAAGCGCCGTGTCGCGCTGGCGCGTCTGTGGCTTTCCACACGTCCACTATGGTTCCTGGATGAGCCCTTTGCTTCTCTCGATGCTCTGGCGACGGCCTATTTGACCCAACGCCTGCAGTCACATCTGAGTAACGGCGGCATGGTCGTCGTGTCTACCCATCAGGAACTTGCTCTTCCCACTGATTCGGTCCAGCACCTGAGGCTGAGTCGATGAGTCAGCCCAGCATGAGTGAGGCGTTGGGTGGAGTGGTCCGGCGGGATCTCTTGCTGGCCATGCGGCACCGTTCGGATGTGGCGATGTCAGTGTTTTTCGTGGTCATCGTCGCGAGTCTTTTCCCATTGGGGGTTGGGCCTGAGGCAGCGGTTCTCAGGATGATCGGCCCCGGCGTGCTCTGGGTTACGGCTCTGCTGGCTTGCCTGTTGTCACTGGGGCGCCTCTTTACGGCTGATTATCTCGATGGTGTCTTGGAACAGACGGCGCTGATACCTCAGTCGCTGGCTGTTCTGGTTATTGGAAAGGTTTTCGCCCATTGGGTGGTCTCTGGCCTGCCGGTAGTCCTGCTCTCGCCGCTTCTCGGCTTGCAGTTTGGCCTGGATGGGGTGACGCTGGGGGTACTGACGTTATCGCTCTTGCTTGGTACGCCAACGTTAAGTATGATTGGTGCTATCGGTGCTGCGCTGACACTTGGATTACGCGGAAGCGGCTTACTGGTTGCTCTTCTGGTGCTCCCCCTCTTTATCCCGGTGTTGATATTTGGGGCCGGCGCCGTTACAAGTAGTGTGTCTGGAATCGGCAGCGAAGCGAACCTGTCCTTACTCGGAGCCTGTTTTTTGCTGTCATTTGCTTTTGCGCCATGGGCCACGGCTGTTGCATTACGAATTGCGTTGGAATAACAGATTCTATTTGAGTGCCCACATTCCCCCCCTAATGGGTCGTTGCGGACAGTTTCGTCGTATGGCGATAAGAAGGAGGCTGACACGGTTTGACGTGTCGGCTGTCCATAGGCTAGACATCCTGAACTTGAGCTAGATCATTATGGGTATTAACTGGTTTAAGTATTCGTCACCGCAGGCCTTTCACCCCCTGGCAGGGAAAATGATTCCGTGGTTTTCCGTTGCTGCGGGCTTGTTGATCATCATCGGCCTGTATATCGGGTTCTTTGTCGCACCGACTGATTTTCAGCAAGGCGATTCTTACCGGATTATTTTCGTCCATGTGCCAGCTGCCTGGATGTCCATGTTCCTGTATGTCATCATGGCCGCATGGGCCGGCGTTGGGTTGGGACTGAACGCGCGTCCTTCCTTCATGATGGCCCAGGCCATTGCGCCGACCGGAGCGATGTTTACATTCATTGCGCTGCTGACCGGGGCGATGTGGGGCAAACCGACCTGGGGCGCCTGGTGGGTGTGGGATGCCCGGCTGACGTCCGAATTGATTCTGTTGTTCCAATACATCGGTATCATCCTGCTACGGGCGGCGATCGATGACCTGCGTCGAGCCGACCGGGCAAGTGCGGTGTTGGCGTTGGTCGGAGTGGTCAATGTCCCGATCATCTATTTTTCCGTACGCTGGTGGAATACCTTGCACCAAGGGGCGTCAGTCAGCATGACCGCGTCGCCAAAAATGGCAACGACGATGCTGACGGCTATGTTAATCATGACAGTGGGTTTCTGGATGTACAGTTTTGCCGTCACATTGGCTCGTGTGCGTTGCGTGATTCTCGATCGTGAGCGGCAACCGATGTGGGGCAACCAGACCTCGATTCAAGAAGTGGCGGAGGCACGCTGATGCAGTGGGGAAGCGTGAGTGAATTTTTCGCCATGGGGGGGTACGGCCTCTATGTGTGGGTCTCGTTCGGTGTGACAGCCCTATGCATGTGCGGGGAAGTCCTCGCTGTCTGGCGTCGACATGCTGCCGCGGTTGCAGAAACCCGTGATGGGTCTCTAGGAGGATAGGGATACGATGAAACCTCGGCACAAGCGGTTTATCTTTATCGGCCTCGGCTTGCTCGCGTTGGCAGGGGCGTCGATGTTGATTCTGAACGCGTTTCAGAAAAATCTCGTCTTCTTTTATACACCAACGGCGGTGGCGAATGGTGAGGCGCCGAAGGGCCAAGGCTTTCGTATCGGCGGGATGGTCGAAGACGGCAGCCTCACACGGGAGGGCGATGGATTAACCGTCCATTTCGTCATGACCGATACGGCGAAACGCGTACCCGTGACGTTCAAGGGCATCCTTCCCGACCTGTTCAAGGAGGGGAAGGGCGCGGTGGCCCAGGGGCAACTCGGGGCCGATGGGACTTTCCTTGCGAGTGAAGTGCTGGCGAAGCACGATGAAAACTATATGCCGCCGGAAGCGGCTGAAGCGCTGGCCAAAGCCAAGGCGGCCGCCGGGGCGCAAACCAGCAGCACGCTCGTCGTCAATCCACGCTAGGAGTCACCATGATCCCAGAGATCGGTCATTATGCCTTGATACTTGCGCTCTGCGTGGCGGTCGTACAGGGAACCATTCCCATTTACGGCGCTGCAGTCGGGAACTCTTCCTTCATGTCCGTGGCAAAGCCGGCTGCGCGGGGGCAATTTCTTCTGGTCCTGCTGGCTTTTTGTTGTCTAGGCTATGCCTTTGCAGTCAAGGATTTCTCCGTACTCTACGTCGCGGCCACGTCGAATTCTCAACTTCCCCTGCACTACCGAATCGCTGCCATCTGGGGCGCGCACGAGGGATCCTTGCTACTGTGGGTATTCATTCTCACCATCTGGATGGTCGCCGTCTCATTCTTCTCGGCGCATTTACCCGAGGCGATGCGTGCCCGTATTCTCGGTGTGATGGGATTAGTCAGCGTGGGATTTCTCTTATTCATGCTGACGGTCTCCAATCCATTCGAGCGGTTGATCCCAGCTGCCTTCGATGGACGGGATCTGAACCCCTTATTGCAGGACCCGGGCATGGTGATACATCCGCCGATGCTCTATATGGGGTACGTAGGATTCTCCGTCGCGTTTGCCTTTGCGCTGGCTGCGCTGTTTGGCGGAACATTGGATGCGGCTTGGGCTCGTTGGTCGCGGCCCTGGACGACAGTGGCCTGGTGCTTTTTGACCATTGGTGTCGCGATGGGGAGCGGCTGGGCCTATTATGAGTTGGGCTGGGGCGGATGGTGGTTCTGGGATCCGGTCGAGAATGCCTCGTTCATGCCTTGGTTGGCTGGAACAGCATTGATCCATTCCCTGGCGGTCACGGATAAACGAGGCAGCTTCAAAGCCTGGAGTGTGCTGCTCGCCATTCTGGCGTTTTCACTCAGTCTCCTGGGGACCTTCTTGGTCCGTTCCGGTGTCTTGACCTCGGTCCACGCGTTTGCCACTGATCCAAAGCGTGGTCTGTTTATTCTGGTGTTCCTGGCCGTGGTCATCGGAGGCTCCCTGATGTTGTACGCATGGCGTGCGCCGCGCGTGGGGCTGGGCGGCAGCTTCTCAATTGTTTCACGCGAGGGGATGTTACTGGCGAACAACGTATTACTGGTTGCGGCCTTGGGGGCAGTGCTCTTGGGCACGCTCTATCCTTTGTTCCTGGACGCGCTGGACCTTGGTAAGATTTCAGTCGGTCCACCCTATTTTGATACAGTCTTTGTCCCATTGATGACGCCTGCCATCTTCCTCATGGGGATCGGTCCTCTGGCGCAATGGAAGAAAGCCAGCCTGCCGGAATTAGCGGTGCGGCTGCGTTGGGCCTTCGGGGTGAGTGTCGCAACCGCCCTGCTGGTGCCGATTCTCATGGGTCACTGGTCGCCGCTCGTGAGCCTTGGTCTATTACTGGCGCTCTGGATTGCGACAACGATTGCGGTTGACTTGCGTGAAAGGCTTACTCGTACGGATGGAAGCAGCTTCATGGGGAAACTGGCCATGCTCCCTCGGGCCTACTGGGGAATGGTCATAGCCCACTTCGGACTTGCCCTGTTCATCACCGGTGTGACCATGGTGAAGGGGTTCGAAGTTGAGCAGGATGTACGGATGAACGTAGGAGAGACGGCAACGCTCGGCGGCTATACGTTCCGGTTTGATGGAACCGAGCAGTACAGGGGACCAAACTATATCGCGGCGCGTGGATCGATTCACGTGAGTCAGGATGGACGTGACGTGACGGTGATGTATCCTGAAAAGCGCCGCTACACCGTTCAGAATCAGACCATGACCGAAGCCGCGATCTCTCCCGGGTTTCTGCGCGACCTCTATGTGTCGTTGGGTGAGCCACTCGAAGGCGGAGCCTGGAGTGTCCGGCTCTATCACAAGCCCTTTATCGATTGGATCTGGGGCGGATGTCTGGTTATGGCAGTGGGGGGCGTGTTAGCCATCAGTGATCGCCGGTACCGACTCGCGTGGCGCCGCAAAGAGGTCGAGGTGCCGGCAGGGACACAGATGGCTCGGCAGACAGTCTCATGAGTCGGTTTCTTATCCCGCTCGGCATCTTTGTGGTCGTGCTCGCGTTTCTTGGTGTCGGCCTGACGCTCAACCCGCGTGAATTGCCGTCTCCCTTAGTGGGGAAGCCGGCGCCGAATTTCTCGCTTCCGCAGCTCCACGAAAAGGACAAGGTGCTTTCATCGACTGATCTGAGAGGCCAGGTTTGGCTGCTTAACTTCTGGGCTTCCTGGTGCGGTGGCTGCAAGGAGGAGCACCCTGTCCTCATCCATCTCGCGAAATCCGGGGAGGTGCCCATCTATGGTATGGACTATAAGGACCGTAGAGAAGAAGCGCTGGCCTGGTTGAAAGAGTGGGGCAATCCCTATCCGCTTGTTGCCGTGGACGAATCGGGGCGCGTCGGCATTGATTATGGCGTCTATGGTGTGCCGGAGACCTATGTGATCGACAAGGCGGGTGTCATCCGCTACAAACAGATCGGTCCGCTGCGCGAGGATGTCTTGCAAACGAAAATCTTGCCATTGGTCAGGGAGCTGCAGAACCAATGAGGTGGTTCTACTTAGTGGTCATCCTTCTCATCCCCGGTCTCGCTGCGGCGGCCTACGAAGCAAGCCCGCTCGCTGAGAACCCGCAGGTTGAGGCGCGTCTAAAAACCCTCGCCGTAGAGCTGCGTTGTCTAGTCTGCCAGAATCAGACGCTGGCTGATTCGAATGCGCCGTTAGCCGAAGACTTGCGCCGGGAAGTTCGCGAGATGATTGTCAAAAATATGAGCGACAAGGAGATCATCGACTTTCTCGTCAGCCGCTACGGAGATTTTGTCCTCTATCGTCCTCCTCTCAAGACCACGACCACATTGCTCTGGGTAGGACCGTTCCTCCTGCTGATTGGAGGCGCGACGGCCTTGGTTCTTGCGCTCCGCAAGAGACAAAAGAAGCTTGCCGCCGTGGCACTGACGGAAGCAGAGCACAACCGTGTCGCACAACTGCTCTCCGAGGGAGCGAATCGCCCTTGACCATCATGTTCTGGCTCATTGCATCGACGATGACTCTGCTCGTCCTGGGTCTCCTGTTGTGGCCCCTGATGAAGCGCACAGCGGCTGTTGCACCAGCGAGAGAAGAAGAGAAGACCCTGTCGATCTTCCGGCAACAGTTTGCGGAGCTGGAACAGGATCGGGCAAATTCTGTCCTCACCGATGAACTCTATCAGCAAGCGCGACAGGAGCTCGAACGCCGGCTGCTTGAAGAGACCGGTACCACGGAGACGACCACCAAAAAGCCCCGGCAGCAGATGCATGGCAAGCCGGTGGCGTTCGCGCTTGCCATCATCATCCCGACGGCCTGCGGGTTGCTCTACTGGCAACTTGGAAATCCACTCGCGATAACAGAGTCACCTGCCCCTTCGTTGTCTGCACAGGGAGGATCACAAGAGGGGGATCCCTTCGCTGCCGGACTCGACCCACTGATCGAGCGGCTCAAACAAAAGATGGAGCAGAACCCCGGTGATGGCGCTGGATGGGCATTGCTCGGGCGTTCGTATATGGGGGTCGGTCGCTACGCAGAAGCAGCATTGGCCTATGAGCAAGCCACCAACCTGATCCCTGACGATGCCCAGTTACTCGCCGATTATGCCGATGCCATGGGGGTGCTCCATGGTCGTAAATTGGAGGGGAGGCCTGAAGCGTTGATCCAACGGGCGCTGAAGATCGATCCACGCAATGTCAAGGCGCTGATGTTGGCAGGGACCGTGGCATTCAATCGAGATAATTTTGCCCAGGCGGTGAAGGATTGGGAACTCGCTCGCGCGAATCTTCCTGAGGACATCGATCCGGAAATGACACAGCAATTAGTCGTTGCGATCGACGAGGCCAAAAGCCGACTTGGCGGTGGCCGAGAGATGGCACGAATGGACAGGGAACCAGCAGCGCCGGCTCAATCAGTGAGGCAGGCGGGACAATCACGGGCGATCAGAGGCACGGTGACCCTGGCGCCCGGTCTGGCCGGCAAGGTCTCGGAGACGGACACGCTGTTTGTCTTTGCTCGCGAAGTGAACGGGCCCCCGATGCCGGTGGCAATCGTGCGGGCGAGCAAGAAGGATTTGCCCTTCACGTTCCAGCTTGATGACTCGACCAGCCCGATGCCGTCGAGAAAACTGTCCGGCGCTGGACCGGTGGTGATTGTGGCTCGTCTATCGAAATCAGGCCAGGCCATGCCGCAGAGCGGAGATCTGGAGGGGACCAGTCAGCCGATTCAAGCCGGGGGAGACGGGATCACGGTCCTGATCGACCGTGAGCGGATGGGTACGGAACCAGCAGCGCCGGCTCAACCAATGGGGCAGGCCGGACAACCACGTGCGATCAGAGGCACGGTGACTCTCGCACCCAGTTTAGCCGGCAAGGGATCCGCCGCCGACACGCTGTTTGTCTTTGCCCGCGAGATGAATGGGCCTCCGATGCCGGTGGCAATCGTGCGGGCAACGAAGCGAGATTTACCCTTTACGTTTCAACTCGATGACTCAACCAGTCCGATGCCGTCCAGAAAATTGTCGAGTACAGGACCGGTGGTGATCGTGGCTCGTCTATCGAAATCAGGCCAGGCCATGCCGCAGAGCGGAGATCTGGAGGGGACTAGTCAGCCGATTCAAGCCGGGGGGGACGGGATCACAGTCGTGATCGATCATGAACGGCCCTAGCACTCGAAAGTCGACAAGTCTCTGGCCTGTTGAGTTCCTAACCCCTCACGGAGGTTCGGAGAGCAGTCCACTCCTCCCTTGACATCGCCTAACCCATGCTGAGATATATGCGCGCTGTGTCCTCCGCGATAAATTCGTAGATAACGAAGAGTCTTTTCACAAACAGGGAGTATTGCACATGGTCGACAGACGTTGGATAAGGTGTGGTCTACTAGTCTGCGGATTGTTGCTTGCCTCGACAGGATCTGGATATACGGAACCGACAGCTCCTGCGAAGCCGACTGGACAGGCTGGATCGTCGCTTGCCATCAGTGGCAAGGTGACGATCGCGCCAGGCCTGGCCAACAAAGGAGCCGCGACAGACACATTGTTTGTGTTTGCGCGTGAAACGAATGGCCCACCGATGCCTGTCGCGATTGTACGGGCGACGAAAAAGGATTTGCCCTTCAACTTTCGGCTCGATGACTCAGTCAGTATGATGCCTTCCAGAAAACTTTCTGATGTCGGCACGGTCGTGATTGTGGCTCGTCTATCGAAGTCCGGCCAAGCGATGCCTCAGAGTGGAGACTTGGAGGGAGTGAGTCAGCCGGTGAACCCTGGAGCGGAGGGGGTTGCCATTGTTATCGATCGTGAAAGACCCTAGCCTGTGGACTGCCATCATTCCCCGGTGTTGATGGCACTGTATTTGCAAAAATTTATGAAAAATGCGTGACCGGCGATTTTTTTATCTGAATGCCACTTAATATCTTGACATGGATTATGTCCTGCGATATACATGCGCGGTGCTGTGATTAGCCAGCGCTAATGTAGATATAAATGCATGTAAAAATCTGAAAAACCGCACCAATAATAGACCGTTGTACTTTATGAATGGAGGGAGGGTTAGCATGGTGAATAAATTCTGGCTGAGATGTTGTCTCATGGTGTGCGGGGTGATGCTCGCAGGGACCGCGCAGGCCAACTTCCCCAGCGTTCCCAAGGAGACCTATGAGGCCCTGAACATTGATCGGTCCGCCAGCCCCAAGGAGTTTCATGAGGCGTTGACGAAGCGCTACAAGGATCCAGGCAAAGGAGCGGGGAAGGGGCAGTACGGCCAGTATTGGGAGCCGATTCCCATCACCAAGTACCTCGATCCCGCGACCTTCTACAAGCCGCCGCAATCGGTGAAGGAAGTGGCGACGCGCGAGCAGTGCGTGAAATGCCACACCGATGAGTCGCCTGGGTGGGTGATAACTTGGAAAAAGAGTGCCCACGCCAATCTTGACAAGATTCGCAAGCTGACCCCCAAAGACGACACCTTCTATAAGAAAGCGAAGTTGGAGGAAATCGAGGCGAACCTGCGCTCGATCGGCAAGCTTGGTGCAAAAGAGAACTTGAAGGAAGTCAGCTGCATCGATTGCCATGTCGACATCAACACGACGAAGAAGGCCGATCACCGGGTCGACCTGAAGATGCCTACTTCCGATGTGTGCGGCAACTGCCATCTGATGGAATATGCCGAGCGCGAGTCCGAGCGCGACACGATCTTATGGCCGAAGAACCAGTGGCCACGGGGTCGTCCGTCGCACGTGCTGGATTGGCGCGCTAACGTCGAGACCGATATCTGGGCGGGCATGTCGCAGCGCGAGATTGCTGAAGGCTGCTCCCTATGCCATACGAATCAGAACAAGTGCGATAACTGCCATACCAGGCACGAATTCTCGGTGGCCGACTCCCGCAAGCCTGAAGCCTGCGGTACCTGCCACAGCGGGGCCGATCACAACAACTGGGAAGCCTACAACGGGTCACAGCACGGGCTGGGGTACCAGGCTTCTAAGGGTAGATGGAATTTCGATTTACAGCTCAAGGATGCAGTTGCTAAGGGCGGGCAGAAGTTCCCGACCTGCCAGAGCTGTCATATGGAGTACCAGGGTAAATTCAGCCACAACACGGTGCGTAAGGTTCGCTGGGCGAATTATCCCTTCGTGCCAGGGATTCGCGAGGCTGTATTTGACAACTGGGGTATGCAACGGTACGAGGCGTGGGTCAAGACCTGCACCACGTGCCATTCCGAGACCTTCGCCCGCGCCTACTTGGAGTTTATCGATAACGGCACGAGCGCCGGCCTGGATAAATACGACGAGGCGCACAACGTCGTGCATAAACAGTTCGAGGCGCGCCTCCTGACCGGGCAGAGGACCAACCGGCCGGCCCCGCCGGCCCCAGCGAAGGCGCTGTTCGACCAGTTCTGGCAGATCTACTGGTCCAAGAACAACAGCCCGACCGCGATCGAGCTGAAACTCTTCGAGATGGCGGAAGACCATCTGGTGCAACTGCACGTGAGTATGGCGCACCAATATCCGGGGTTCACCTATACGGTCGGCTGGGCCGCGATGAACCGGGCCTATGTCGAAATCATGGATGAGGACACCAAGCTGAAGGACCGGATGCTGTTGATGGAACGGGTCACCAAGCTCGAAGAAAAGAGCAAGACGAGCCGGCTCCTGGATTTCGACAGCACCGACGGCAAGCTGACGCTGGGCAGTCTGGGCGGCGGCATGCTGCTGACCGGAACGCTGGCGCTGGCCGGATGGAGCCGACGTAAGAAGAACCAGAAGTGAAATAGGGCGCCGCGCAGACAATGGAAGCAACGCTGACGCGGCCGAGTAGTAAAATCCTCCCGTCACTAGGAGTCATCCTGGCGGCGGGAGGTTTTTTATTGCTTGGTTGGTTTGCATTTTTATGGTTCGATCCGGGTCCGGCACCGTATCAATATCGGTTAGTGGAAGAAGGCGGGATAGAAAAGTTTCCCAAGCTAGAATTAGGGGCTTGGCCGGATCTTAAGCTCACAAAGCAAGAAATCCACGTCGAGGGGATGGAAGAAGCGATAGCCGCTGCCTATATTGCACGCCGAGGAAATTCGAAGCCCGTGATGATCGGATGGGAAAATCACGTTGGCGAACCAATGATCTTTCTTGATAGTAAGCTCTCCGAGCTGTCCATCTTGGCGCCGGCAATTTCCAAGCATATGCCGAAGGATGCGGCTATTCTGGCCTGGTGGGACACCTCGCGGCAGATCCAACTTCTCACCGGATTAGATCCGGTCTTCACCACTCAGCTGAACGAACCTCTCATTATGCCGATGGTCTGGAAGCCAAGAATGGAATCCATCGCGAAGTATGAACGAGACTTCTGGGCGGCTCCACCGACAGAGGAAGAGGAGCGTAAATTCCAACGATTTGCGGATGCGTTAGCCTCAGAGCCCAAAGAAGGTGTCGAGATCCTGCGTGAGCTGGTCGGCGGACGCGAAGGGTATGTCGTGGTTCACATTGCAGACATCTATAAGCTTGGGCTGATGCGTCCGGATCGTATAGGTGTTGCCTATAAGGACTTTCCCGTGAAAGGGAGCACCGATGTTCATGGAGTCAATATAATGATCAAGCGTTGGGAAGGGGACAACAAGTATGCCGGACACACTGTGCATGGTTTTTCAGACAATATCTTCCGCGCGTACTTCCTCACAGATGAAAAAAGCACAAAGACGCTGCTCGCGCAGATGTTGCCCATGACGACCTCGCTCATTCTGGATTTCCAACCGGTCCAGCTGGTCTATAAAGAGGGAGGTTATTTGGTGTATAAGATACCATCTGCACAGCCATCGAATAATTGATTCTTTGAGTGGCCGAAGTAGAAGGCTCGTTATTGTAAATCTTGCACACACACGATAGACTAACGCACATTCGATTTTTTAAGCGCGACCACTAATAGTTGTTCTGATGAAAGGAGGCCCTGTGAAGTATCCGAAGCATCCCATGTTATTTGCCCTAGCGGCTGCTGTGTTGTTTATGGTCTTTGCTGGAACTGCTTCCGCTGAGACACCGTTTGAAGGTCGGAAGAAATGCAGTAATTGCCACAAGAGCGAGGCAGACTCATGGATAAAGACCGCCCACGCGAAAGCAGTCGACTCGCTCAAAGCCGACAGGAATAAGGAAAAGAATGCAGCCATGGTCAAGGCGAAACTCGACCCGAAGAAGGACTACACAAAGGACAAGGATTGTATCGGCTGTCATGTGACAGGGTTCGGGTCTGAGGGAGGGTATGAAATTTCGGACCCCGACAAATTCCTTGTCGGTGTCGGTTGCGAATCCTGCCATGGAGCTGGCACGGATTATCGGAAGATTCACCGCAAGGCCGGCGAGGCCTTTGAAAAGTCGAAAAAGGTTACGCCGCGGGAAACCCTCGCGGAAGCAGGACAGGATTTTGAATTCATCGAGAAGTGCAGTGCCTGTCATCTGAACTACGAAGGCTCACCGTGGAAGGGTGTCAAGAAGCCCTATACGCCGTTCACCCCTACCGTGGATAAAAAGTATGCGTTTGACTTTGAAAAGTCCGTGCGCAACAACAAAGCCATGCATGAGCATTTCAAACTATCTGGAACGTTCGAAGGTCCGCCGACCCCGAAGTTCCATGAGGAATTCCAGAAGGATGCGAAGCCGGCGGAGATAGGCAAGGAGGAGTAATGTCAGAGAGGGGCATTGTGACAGTCGGCGCCTTAGCTCTTGGCGCAGTGATTGCCGTTGGGACGATTGCCGTGGTATTCGGCGGCGAAGCGGCGATATCCAGAACCGAGTTCTGCGTGAGCTGCCATTCCGAGACCTACCCCTACGAGGAGCTGAAAAAGTCATCGCACTGGGGTGCGCTCGGGGCGGACCCTGGCTGCAAGGACTGTCACGTTCCGCAGGGCTTGAAAAACTTCCATCTGGCTGTGTGGACTCATGTGGTGGATGGACTGCCGTTCTTGATCGACGAGTTCACCGTCGATTACTCGACGATCGAGAAATTCAACGAACGTAGGCCGGAAGCAGCCTACAGGGCGCGTATGAAACTCAAGGGCTGGGACAGTTTGACCTGTCGGGCCTGTCACAAGAATACCAAGCCACCAGGAGCATCGGCAAAAGCAGCGCACAAGAAGATGGAGACCGAGGGGGCGACCTGTATCGATTGCCATCAGAACCTGGTGCATAAAAAAGTCCCGGAGACCGATCTCAATGCCAGTTTAGCTCAGGGCAAGAATGTGCCCAAAGCAGAGCCCAAAGAGAAGAAAGAAGACGACTGACACCTTTGATGCCGGCATAGTGAGAAACTATGCCGGCATCAGGTGCGCTGAACAATTCGGTTACTCCTGCCCATTAGGTTGAACCCCAACGACGTCTGATCTCAGAACTCAACAAACAGTTTTCTCGACAAGCCAGAAAATTGCGCTTGTTGAGTTGACGCAGGACCGGTGACACGTTAAATTTCTGACACAAGCGAGCCCCTGCTCGAACCCATCTAAGATCTGAAACATGAGGAGATACTTCCAAGGAACCGGTGTGAGTGGCAGGCTCAAGGGGATCTGGAGTTACGATTCATGAATGTACTGCAGTCGACCATGCTACGCCATTTCCCGCAACTGGGTGTTGCGCATCCCCACAGGACCAGGGATTACGTCATTGCGGCCTATACGTTTTTTGCTGTCGCCGTCTGTTTGACGTTAGAAATAGACGCGAGCCTGGGACGGCAGTATGTCCTGGGGGGTATCGCGTTTGTCTCTCTCTTGGTGATGCTTCTCGGCGAAAAAGGAGAAGCGAGAATCCAAGTCCTCGTTGCAGTGGCCTTTGCCACATGGGGCGAACATTTTGCGTCGATCTATATGGGGGGATACACCTATCGGTTTGAGAATGTGCCGGCCTATGTGCCGCCTGGTCATGGAATGGTGTATCTCACAGCCATTGCCATGGCCCGATCCGGGCTCTTTCAGCGATATGCGAGAGGGATTACCGCCTTTGTGATCATCGTGTGCGGTGCATGGGCAGCTTGGGGGATAAGTGGGTTGCCGGAACAGGCCGACGCACTGGGCGCATTAATGTTCGCCATTTTCTTGGGGTTTCTGTTCCTAGGCCGTTCACCCATGGTCTATCTCGCGGCGTTCTTTATTACAACCTGGCTGGAATTAATTGGGACAGCCGTGGGCGCGTGGAAATGGGCGGCCATAGATCCTGTGCTTGGCCTATCTCAAGCCAATCCTCCAAGCGGGGTGACGTTCTGGTATTGCATCGTCGATTCGGTGGCCATGGGCGGGGCAGCCCTCGTCCTGAGTGGCCTGAGATATGTCAATGCCTGGCGTCAAACTGAGGGCTCTTCTCCCTCAACGGTTAGCCGTTGGACGGGCTTGTTCGGTCTTCCTGAGCATGCACGAGAGGATATTCAAACGCAGATACAGCGCACCTCGCAGGCCATCAGCACGTCGTTGAAGAATCCCGATCTTGCCGTTGAGCCCCTCGACAAAACCTAATTCCCCGCCTCACCTGAACAAGGATCATCCCAATTCTCCAACCACAGGATTACATTGTGACGACGCTCTAGAGTGGTGGTGGAGCACCGCCCTAACAAGATTTTCAGTGGTATCGATGTGCTTGATTTACGGTAGGACAAGCAGGGGGTGGCTTGCGCCACCCCCAACTCAGCCAATGACCTAAGAGGCACTTCTGATCCTAACTGTTATCGCGCACGCACCAGACGAAGTTTTTGTTGATCTTAAAATCGTTGCCGATGATGCCATAGTCGAAGTTCACGTCCCAGGCGCTGAAGGGATACTCTTCGTGCTCCGTTGACGTCCAATAACCATGAAGCTCGATGTTGGAAAATGGATGGCCGGATACGAGGGCGGGGGGAGGATAGATCGTGTGATCCGCCAGGGTCTCCAATTCTTTGAGTGATGGCAAGCGCCAGTCCTTCTTGCCACCGACGGTCTTTTTTGCACAGACACCGGCGGCATTTTTCCACACCGTCATCGCTCGCTCCGGTATCATTTCCCACACCAATCCGGTCTCATTGTCCAGCGCCGCCTCTTTATTAAATGAATCCAAAATGGTAAACCTCGCCGACAACCCCACCGCCTTGCCGCCTTGGAATTCCGCCAAGGGACCGGCTTGCGCGTCAGAAGCTGTTGTTCCTAAACCAAAACCAGCCAGCCCCAGGCATCCGACAACCAGCCCCGCAGCGCCGATGCCGCCCAACCATTTACTTCTTCTGCTTTTCATGTCGACCCTCCTGTATGTGATATTGTTGCACCGCCCGACTGCCGCGTGATTGATGACATCAGACCACGCAGTGAGGGATGCTGTTTACGTTCGGGAAAATGATTGATCGCAAGTCGGAAGCCGCTGAGATAGAAATGGCTGACCCTCCTGCCTGATTGCCGATGGTTGAAAATCGAGAATCGGCGTAGGACATCTTCTCAGATTCATGACAAGTAAAGCGTATGCTTAATAGCAGGAGACTCTTTGCTTTGTCAATACCTTCTGCAGGACCGATCCCTTCTACGGGTCTGCCTGAGCAAGGCCATCCGAGTGGCTGTAGGGGGGTGATGGAAGCGAGCACGCCGTTGTTATGTACAACCGGTTGCACACGAGATGCTATACCCTCTTCTCCCAATCGTAAAACGGGGAGGAAGAGGCTCATCCTCTCCCTCCCCATCTTATGTTACTCTGGTACGACCGTGCTGCGCTGAGCCCACACTGCTAGTGAATCAGCTGTGTCTTGGCACTATCCTAATCCTCTCCCTGCAGATTACTACAGACCTTTGAAGAGGCTAGGATTAGTCGGACCATCTATCTTCAGCAGGCCAAGGGCGCCCTTTTCGGTGCGGAAGAGCGAGTGGTCAACCGACACGAACGTGCCGGGCATTTCGCCTTTGAATTCTCCGATGGTCGCTTCACCCGTCCCCACCAGGGTGCTTTGGATAGATTCAAGCGGCGGTTTTGACATGTCACCCGCCGGCCATACCCGGTCTAACATTTCTCCGATGACATGCCACGAAGATTCAAAGTTGACTCCTGCGTTGCCGTAGAACCATCGAGTGGTCTCTCCCACTCTACTGCGGAGTGGAACCTTGACCAACGCGGTCATGTGGCCGTTATGCACGATATACGACGCATCCTTTTCCTTGACCTTGTCGATCGAGAAATCCAAGGTGTCGTTCTTCTTGCCGTCCTTCATGTAAAATTCGCTCTGCATGACATAGAATTCTTTTTCGACAGGCTTCAGCCCACCAACCGGCTCAACGAGGATCAAGCCGTACATCCCACTCAACAAGTGTCGAATGTTATATGGCGCTGCAGTGGAGGACTGATAGATAAAGAGACCTTGTTTGGTGGCCTTAAATGATAGCTTGGCTTCCTTTCCAGGCTCCGCAGTGACCAGGGCGGCTCCGTCGGTCGCCTTGCCGAAGTCAAGATTGTGACTCTCCTTGCTGTCCTTCTTGTTCTTGAAATTGACTTCAACCGTATCGCCCACCATGACGCGGATCATGGGCGCTGGCACCATGCCATTGATCCCCCAGAACTCATACCTATTATCATCGCTGATCAGACCGACCCACTCGGATGCTTCCAGGTTGACCACGACGGTGGCGGGCTGGGTTCGCGTGATGGGAGCGGGAACATTGGGTGCCTTCAGGAGTTGGGCCTGGATGGTCTCCGCGGACACCACGCCTGCATTGATGGCGAGACACGGAGCCATGACCAAGGCGCTGATCAACCCGGCATGACGCATGTTGTGTAAGAAACTCTTAGGCATGACGCCTCCTTTAATTTTTGAGAACTCTCGTAGATGGCCTCGTTAATTGGATCCTCTACTCTACCTTCAGCAGACCCATGGCGCCGAGGTCCTTTCGATTGCCCACTGGGTCAACGAGGGTATAGGTGCCGGCCGTCTTGACTTTAAACTCGACCATCACCGCGCCACCAGTAGGAACCTTGGTCACCTTGACATTTTCCGCCGGTGGTGCGCTCAAAGAACCCTCGGTGTAGACCCTGTCGAACGGCTGCTCGAGGATCTGAAAAGAGTCGACAAAGTTGGGTCCTACGTTGGTGAAGAAAATCCGAACGGTTTCCCCCGCCTTGGCTTTGAGGGGGTTCTTGACCAGCGCAGTCTTATGGCCGTTATAGACCACATGGGAAGGACGCTCATCTAACCCAGCTTCGTACGAAAATTCCATCGTCTCGCCCTTCTCAGCACCCTCTTTCGTGTAAAACTCGCTTTGCGTGAGCTGATATTCCCTGTCGACAGGCTTCAACCCACCCACCGGCTCGACGACGATCGTGCCGTACATGCCATTCGACACGTGCTCGGGAATGGACGGCGAGGCGGTGGCGCAGTGATACATAAAGATGCCAGGAATGATCATCTTAAACCTTCCCCCGCTTTCTTGCCCTGGCTCGCTATTGAGCAGGCTCGCCCCGCCGCCTGGCCCCGTGATCGCATGGAAGTCGATATTGTGGGATTCCTTGCTGTTCTTATCGTTCTTCATGCGGATTTCAACCGTATCGCCCAACATGACACGGATCATGGGTCCTGGGGTGTGCTTATTAAAACCCCAGAACTCATAGTTGTTATCGTCGCTCAGCGGACCGACCCACTCGTCCGATGTCAAGTTGACGAGGACCGTGGCGGGCTCGGTTCGTTTGATGGGAGGAGGAACATTGGGTGCGAACGCCAGTTGCGCTTTGATGGTCTCTGCCGACACCACACCTGCATGGATGCCCAGATATGGGGTCATCATAAATGCGCCGACCAATCCGGCCGTGCGCACACAACGAGATAAACTAATAGACATGACGCCTCCTTTGATTTTGGACTGCCCTGATACTGTCTTCTCTCATACGACGCGGGCGAACCGAATGGTGTCAGCCCCGGTTCAGGGCATTGTCGTTACCTTCCTGCTTACGGTTTGTAGCACGAGTGGTCGTGCGGCTTGCCTCCGTTTGAGAACATGTTCTCAAACGCCATCACATGCCAGATCTGCTCTTCCGTCAGGGCGTTCTTGAAACCTTTCATTTTTGTCTTCGGGATACCTTCCGAGATTCGCCAGAACCAGAATGCGTCAGACCAGCGGCAGATATTTTTAGGATCGCGCATATCCCGCGCGCCTTTCTTGACCGGTGTGCCGTCCTTGCCGTGGCAGCTGCCACAGTTGACGTTCGGATTAACCTCGCCCTTGTAAATCAGCTCTCCTTCTTCGATTGCCTTAGGATCCGTCCAGCCTCCAGCCGGCATTTTTTTGTCTGCATACTCAGGTGGAACCGGGGGCAATGGGGGGTCATCTTCAGCGAAAGCCATGCCTCCTGACAGAATCAGAGCGCTCCCCATCATTAGGATTGCCATTCCGAAATTCCTTCCCGTCATTCCTGCCTCCTTATTTGTATGAATGGTGAGTCTGGTCTATCGACGAGGTCCAACTTCATGGGGTCCATCAGGTATGTTTCTATTTCCCGTTGGGCTGCCACATCGAAAGTAATGTATCTTAACACGCCGATAGCACAGAGACCATCCAGGCATAACCATATGCCGGGAAGTTGTCTCCTATGCCATCTTATCAACCGAACTAAGCAAGGCGATGTAACATAGCAAATTACAAAGTGTCAAGAGGCCGCACTGTTTTTCAAACACTTGCGGCCGTGCCGCCGACGAGATTCCATATTGCAGGTCTGCCTCGAATCCCCTGACGCAGAGCCAATGACGTGCCGGTTTTAAGTGTCCGAAGCGCTCACGGCGGTCCCGCCAAAGGCCTGGCTCGATCGTGCCGTTTGTACGCTCGATGCATTGACATCCTCGGCTGCCTCCGTGCAAGATGACGCGCGCAGCAATGCGCCGAATCAGTTGTACGCCACCCTCCATGAGCCGATCGGTGGACCGCCGTGCCGATTCGTCGGTTATACACACAGGGGCAGGAAGCACGAGGGGTGCATCACATGGCGAACGGTACACCGATGGTGTTTCGAGTCGGTTGGCTTTCAAAGATGATTGTCGTGGGTCTCGTCTTGTCCGGGTGCGACAACACGGTGCGGCAAATCGGCAAGTCGACGGACTCAGCGCCTGTCGTCCAGGCGGAGATGCGAGACAAATATACTGACCGCACCTATGGTTTTACGGTCAAGTACTATCCAAGAGAATACGTGCCTCTCACCGAAGGCCCCGCCCAGACAACCACACAGCCGACGGCGGTCCAGCGCGTACGTTTTCAACGGAAAGATCCCGCGACCGGCCGGGTGGCAGATCGTGGACCTTCGGGTTTGACCGTCAGCGTGTTCGAGCGATCGCCGGAACGCTTGCTGCAGGACTGGCTCGACTCATCCGGACTGCTGCCTCCCGGCAGCGAGATTTCTTTGGTTCGACTGACAGGCGTGAAGGAAGGGTTGAGAGTGACCCTCCGCCAGCAACCTGCCCCTAACGAGTTCGTCTATCTTGCGAACGATCAGTACGTGTACGGTCTCGTGCCGTATGACGCCCAGGGCGGGAAAATGCTGAGGTCGTTCCGCCTCCTCCCGGATTCCTCAAGGGCTCATATGCGCCATTGATCTGAGCGTGCAGAAGAAGGTTTCGGAACACGATCTGAACGCCACGTGAAGAGAACGGATTAGCCTCGCGTATCTCTTATTGAGAATTCGCCAGTTGCCAGGTGAGTGCTACGACATACCGTGCGATGGTCCGCAAAATTTCCGGATTGATCGTGTCGGCGGTGTCGGTGGGCAGACTCATGTGCGGGTGGACCCCGCCGCTTGCGATGCTGACAGTTGGAATGCCGGCCTCTTTGAACGGTCCGTCGTCGCCGCCGGGCAAGAAACTGTAATAATCAAGCTTCTTGACCAACCCTGCGACAAACCCTGCTTCCCGTAACACAGATTTCTTCAACTCTGCGACACGGAACATTAACACGCTGTCTCCCGCTCCGACATGGTCGATGTTGACCATGGCCCTTGTTGAGTCGAGGGGGATGACGGGTCTCGATGTATAGAGGCGCGACCCGAGCACATCTCTCTCCTGTCCGCTAAAGGAAACAAAGAGGATCGTCCGTTCAGGGCGCAGGCCGATTTTCCCAAGGGCACGTGCAACCTCCAGGACGACAGCCGTTCCTGAGGCATTGTCGTCCGCGCCGGGAAACCAGAGGCCCGCTGGACGTCCGAAATGGTCGCGATGGGCGGCGATGACAATAGTATCCGGCCCTGTCCCAGGAATCATCCCCACCACGTTCGTCAGCAAGCCGTCCGCGATCGTGGTTTTCCAATGGAGAGATGCAAATCGATTGACGAGGCGCGATCGCGCTGACGGGGCGTTATTGAGTTGTTCTTGGAGGATGCGAAAGTGGTTAGGATTGGACTCCCCGCCGCTTCCAGCGAGAAGCGTCTCGGCCAATTTGGTGCTGATCCATGCGCCAGGGAGGGCTTGGGCAGGGGGGAGCTGCCCATACATTGCGCTGGGCCTTCCCGTCGCGCCGCGGCGTATTTCATAGGGGCTGATAATCGGCCCTGTAGCGGTCAGGTAGGCCACGGCTCCTCGATCTCGTGCGAAGCGGACCTTATCGGCGTGGCTGACAGGGCTTGGGTAGTGATCCGGTTTGCCACGCAGGAAGAGCACGATGCAGTTCTTCACATCGACGCCGGCGTACTCGTCGATCCCTTGAGCGGGATCGACCATGCCGTACCCGACGAAGACGATCTGACCCTGGAGATCGGCAGAGGGGGAGTCAAAGACCGGGAAGTAGTCCTTGCCCAGCTCCGCGGTGACCAACTGGTCCGCTGCGCCAGTGCGAACAACCGGATTAGGTTCGATGAGTGGCGTGGAGACCACAGAGGCCATGATGCCGGCCTCTTCCTTCCCGGCACTGGGAGAGGGAAAGGCGATTCCGTTGTTGTCAATCCGCGGGAGTTGTATCCCTGCCGACGTCAATTCCTGTGCAACCCATTGTGCGGATCGCAGGTCATCGGCGGATCCAGCTTGCCGTCCGTTGAAAGCCGGGCTGCTTAACGTGCGCACGTCGGCGAGCATCCGTTCGCTCGACAGGCTATTGAGTGCACCAAGCCATGCCTGCGGGTCTTCCTCCGATTGCGCGTACCCTCGGCTCACAAAGGAAAACAGCCCGAGGATGATTCCCAGGAGAATAATCACAACAACGGAGGGGGAGTAGCTGCCTGTCGAGTTGTTCATGCAGTGAGTCTCCTAAAGATGGCACAGGACTATAACATAGGCTGACCTGTTGCAGAGCGGTTCTTCGCTCGCTGCTGCCGTGATCGCGGAACGGCGTGTCTCGGACTTCGGCGATCTCAGTCGAGCCGGGCACCGGGGTTGGGCTGGTGAGAACATCAGCCGTTTTGAGCATTCTGCATACCTCTGTGGTGACCTCTTACTCATCAAGATATGCGGATGGCTTCAGCAGCCCTCGCGAGGTTTTCCCCAACTCACTACGATTGCCTCACCGTTCCTATTGCGAGTAAAATGAGTGTTTCCTAAAGTTTGCCGGTTACTTATGTTGCCGGACGGGACGAGGTATCGACGGGTACCTCCCACGAGCCGCCTGTGAAAGCCGCCAAGGCGAAAGATGCGAAAGACAAGGCAGGCGCGCAGAGAGCAAGCTGAAGCTGTGATGAGGAAGGGTGTCTATGCGTTCGTGGCTCATGATCATACTCGTGCTGGTTGTCGGAGTTCCATCTGCTCAGTCGAAACAGCCGCAGGTGGAGATCGTCAAAATGCCGGCTCAAATTGGTACGCGATACTTCGATCCCAACCGTCCGCCGCGTGACCGGCCGCCGCTCACGGGACCCGAAGAGGCGGTGCGTGCCGGGGGGTTCCTTTCCGATGCGTCCGTCGGCGGTCAGATCATGCAGACCGATGCGATGCATGCGAAGGCCACGATCAACCGGATTAAAGTGACGCTGCAACTTAACCTCACGACATGGCTGCCGAATAATCCGCAGAAGAGGATTGTTGAACATGCAGAAGGGCATCGGCAGATTTCGGAATATTACTATCGGAACGCTGAGGTGATTGCCCGGCGTATCGCGGAGCCCTATCTCGGCAAGCTCATCGATGTGAGCGGCCCCGACTTGCGCAACGTTCTCAGCACGGCAATCGACAAGATCGCGGAAGAAATCACCAACGAGTACCAGAGGCAGATGTCGGTCGAAACAACACAGGATCGGTACGACACCATCACGGAACATAGTCGAAAAGAGATCCCAGTACCGGAGGCCGTCGCCCAGGCGTTGAAGGAAACCTATCCGGATCCGGCCAAGTCAACCGTGGCGCTCGTTGACCATCCTGAATATCTGGCCTGGAAGAACTTCGCGCCTGGTGCGAAGGTTGTGTACGCCGCTCGGTACTGGACTCTGGCCGATCCGAACAACTTCCTGGCTGGTCCGATCACTTCTCTCAAGGCCTATCAGTTGCGGGCCATCAACGCTGAGAAGATCAGACTGTGGTTCAGCGAAGCTCCTACTGATCGGTACGGGAGGCCCATGCCTCCGAATCAATGGGAAGAAACGATTGCCGCTCAGTACGATCCCGGTGACGACCCGTTGGCGAATCAATCCCGTTCTGCCCAACTGCTGACTATCTTTCATCAAGCCGGCAATCTTGCGATGGGTGTCCACCCAAACACCGTACCGATTGAAACCGGCGAAGACACGATCGAAGTCAATGGCGCCCGGATTGCGACGCACTGGGAGTCCGCGACATATGCGTATGACGCGTTGGTGTGGCCGACCTTCAAAAATTGCCGCCTCGTCATCAAACTCTGGACGAGCGACACCGTTCCGACGGGCTTGGTTCGCAAGACCGAAGAGAGAACCTGTCCGCTGAACCGGGATCAGTTGGCGCGAGTCATGGTCGAAACATCTCTTCAGTCGTTCGAGGGGTTTACGCCGGTGGTGGGTAGATGAGTGAAACGGAGCAGGATCAGGGTCACCCTTTAGCCCGTAGTATTCACGTCTATTCAGAAGGGAGAATGCCAATGACACGATATACCATGTCGCAAGCTGTTGGACTCGCCGCACTAGTTGTTCTCGTCACCGCCACGGTGCTACCGCTGCAACAGGTATTTGGCGAAGGCGGGGCCAGGCGGGATGTGATACGCGCTTAGGAGCAGCACCGCGAGGAAGCCATCACGCTCGCCCAAGAGGCGGCGGACCATGGTAAACAGGGTCATGTGGGTGCATTCCTCACCAGTGCGGAAGCGGCGCTACAGTCTGCTCTGAAGGCCGGCGAGGCTCCGCATGTGGACGCAGGGATCGGGGAACTCAAGCAGGCCATTGAGCACGGGAAAGCAGGTCATGCGGACGTGGCGACGAAACACGCTGAACAAGCGATCACACACCTGGCTGAGAAGTACCGGAGCAGATAGGCTGACACAATACCTTTGCGACGCCATCCCAGCGGAAGGGGGCGGTGCCTCCGTTCTATACTCCGCCCATGCCTGATCGCTCCGGTCTTGCCTTTCCCGAGTCCCTCAGCGCTCACCACCGCCGCGCGGGTGGCCTTGCTCCTCCCAGCGCGACCCTTCTAGAATGGACCATTTTGTGAGGTGCCTGTGTCCTTCCGATTGACTATGACCCTTGTGTTGTCGATCTTCTGTCTCGCCGTGCCGGCATGGGCCGATTTTCAGGCTGGCATGAATGCGCATGACCGTGAAGACTACGCCACCGCCTTGCGGGAGTGGCAGCCGCTGGCGGAGCAGGGCGATGCCCTGGCGCAGTATCAAGTGGGGATGATGTATCACAAGGGCCGCGGGGTGCCGCAGGACGATGTGCAAGCCCGGAAGTGGTATGGAAAAGCGGCGGCGCAGGGAGAGGCCAAGGCGCAGTTCAGCCTGGGCACCTTGTATTTTAATGGAGAAGGCGGTCGGAAGGATTATCAGCAAGCCCTGCGATGGTTCCGTCTCGCGGCAAACCAAGGAATGGCACTCGCTCAAACGAAACTCGCCATCATGTACGATTACGGGGAAGGCGTGCCGAAAGATAAGGTCCAGGCGTACACGTGGCTCAGTCTGGCCGCGACGAACGGAGATAAGTCTGCGCCCCTGCTGCTCAACTCACTGGACAAAGAGATGACGCCGGCTCAAATTGCCCAGGCCAAGAAACTGGCGAGTGAGTGGAAATCGAAAGACCAATGAGAGGATGAAGGGGCCCGCATCCTCACCCAGCTGGACGCCCATGTGGAAGACGGGTACTACCGTGTTATACCGATGCGCCCCCGCGACTATCGCGTGGCGCGCGCTTGGCTCGGTCAACTGCAGGGTACCCTCCGAACATTGGATGCGTCTCATCTCGCCGTCGCCAATCCCACCCCCTAATCCCCAATCGAGAAAAGAAGAGGGACAAGAGTGGGTCTGGGCCCCTTCTCCGGGTCAACTCGGCGTCATTGGAATCCGCAATGGTACTCATTGGAAGATTTACCAATTGCCCGACTAGGTTGACGAATCCATGAGTTCCTCTGCTCCCACGCTGCTACCAGGACAGGACAAACCAGGCCCATCTAGCCCCACTTGGGCAGTCTCCTGAGTTGTGGTTTCTTGTGGGGTCGGGTGGTCGGGTGTTGCACTAGGGGAAGTTCGTAAACCGCGGGTCAGATTTCTAAGCTACCCGCGCAACCCCTTGAATATCAAAGCCCCACGCGTCGGTTAACGACGGGAGGAACCCCTGCCCTTCACCACCATCGTTGGAAGCCCGTGAATCAGCCAAAGAAATTTTCCCCCGGGATGGCGGTGACGGTGGAAATCAAGACCGGCCAGCGGCGCGTCATTGAATATCTGTTGAGCCCGTTGCTGAAGTCCGTCAAGGAAAGTCTGAGGGAACGATAAGGGTCTATCTGGTTTATCTCGTCTATCTGTCTGGTTGAACGAATCAAACCAGATGAACCTGAGAGACGAGCCTCTTGAAGTGATTTGGTAAGGCTGAAACGGGGTCAGCCCCCAAATGGTGCCTGACCCCCTCTCTGCCTAGGCCAATGGGACTGGTTGATTGGTTAGGGGAGCAGGAGATTCCGTGACGGTCGAGACCTCTTCTGAACAGGGGCTCTCAAGGCCGTTATAGGCACTAACTGCAAAATAGTAGGTAGTATTCGGATCAAGGTTAGGGACTGTGGCTGACGGGGAGTCAACGTACATGGAACTTTCGTATGTACAGCTGCCTGGTTGTCCCGGTGATTGTTTGCCGTAATGGACGAAGTAGGCAATGACTGAAGGGTCTTGAACCGGAAGCCATTCGAGAGAGGCGGTGGCTGCTGCTGGTGTTGCTGTTGATCCGCTGTCGGCCTGGTGTTCTGGGGCGCATCCGGTCAGCAGGGGCATGATCGCCACAAACAGACCGACCACGATGGCGGTCAAAGGTAACGGTACTGTATGGGGCGTTGATTTCGTTCGCGCGACTTCGTGCGTGTTGTGGGGCAAGTAATGAAACATAGTCGAGGGTAGAGCAAGCTACGTGCCATCGCGCGCGGTTCTAACTAGTGAATCTCTTTATTGAAATTGATGAGACCTCGTTGCGCGAGGTTGTTGGATTTGTACAGTCTGAAGGCCTCACCCTACAGATCCAGTGTCGGCGCAAAACGCCGTCCCATAAGGGTTCCCGCTATTCCGCTGCTGCTGTTCGGAGGAATCAGATCAGGATTGGGATGTGCAGTGAGCGAGCTGGTTGAGGCTCCAGGCAATGAAGGTATCCCATGGGCACAGAACGGGTTACGAGCGAGGTAAGCAAGAGGAGCCGGAGGGATTGAACTGGTGTAACTAGCCTGTTGAGTTTACCTAGTTGGTTATGCCCAATTAACTACACGAGACGATGATCTTCTCCCTCATGGGACGGTCCGGTTCCTGAAAAAACGATAGAGTAGGTAAGCATTCACAATCATCATGATTGTGAAAATACTATAGGTGGTGGATGCGGTAGCGAGATTCAACTCTGTGAGCACCCTGGACAATCCGAATGCGACGATCAAGGCGTCGAAAGCCATGCAGATCCGCCTGAATGTTTCAGGGTCCATCCAACGAATGAGAAAGCTTCCGAGCGGAATTCCCAATAGGACGCTGGGGATGATGTACAGAATGATCTCCATGCTGGCGTAACTGTAGAGTCCGATGAAATAGTAAGCGATTCCTGTCAAGACGGCTTCTCCCACTCGAATGACGCCGAGCGCGGCCCGGAAATCCTGTTTGACATATCCTTGATTATTGAAGAGGACCGCAAGGGGGGGGCCTGAGATGGTGGTAATGGAATAGAGGGTCCCGATCCCCACTCCGAAAGGGACCGCGATGGCTTTTTCGGATTTGATGGGTTTTCTGATACCGGCAGCTTGGAGCAGAATCAGCGGCAACAGCATGATATAGGTTACGAACTTTACCCAGGACGGATGCACCAGGGAGAGAATATAGCTGCCGATGGCGACACCGATCAGGAGGCCGATCAGGATAGGCGCCACGCGCCACCAAATGTTCGGGATGCTTTTGCGGTTGATAAAGAGGACGTACCCATTGATCACCAGTTCGACGAGCACTAATGCCGGATTTAGAATACGGTTGGTATAAAAGAGCAGAGCGACGGGAACTGTAATCGAAGAAAATCCGTATCCCAGGGCGCCATTGACGGTAGCGGCGACAAGCGTAATCGCTACGAGCACGACGAGATCCATACTTATCCTTTGCGAGGCACTGATGCAAAATCGTCGAGCGTGTAGTTGTCGAGAATATCGGCGATGGCATTACGAACCTCACCCATCGCATCCTGCAGTGGGCAGTAGGGCTTGGTCGCGTAGGGACAGTCGCTGCACTTTTGATAGGCGGTTTTGCTCACGCAGGAAATAGGCGCGAGCGGCCCGTCTAAGATGCGGATCACTTGACCAAGCGTTATCTCACCGGGCGACTTGATCAGCGTATAGCCGCCCTTGACCCCCCGACGACTCGCGAGCAGCCCGGCCCGTTTTAGCGTGAGAAGAATCTGTTCCAAGAACTCCACCGGGATATGCTGACGCTCGGCAATCTGATGTCGTTGTAACGTCTCCCGGCCATTCGCGAGAGTGAGCTCAAGCAGGGCGCGAAGCCCATACTCGCTTTTTTTCGAGAGTTTCATGGTGCGGTCGAAACAATTCCGAGTGAGTGAGTCAAGATTTGCGACAATAATGTGCCAGGACTGGTCCCGTCAAGAGCCCATAGAAGAATGTGAGTCAAATACGTCAGAGGGTCCGATCCACAATGTCAATCAGTTCTAACAAGAGGCAGGATGCTGCAACTCCTTGATCATAGAGGGGTTGTTCCTTGACAGGTTCTGCGAATTCCTGCTAGTTTCTCCTTTCATTTCAACGAATCTAGCGCAAAAATTCTTCGAACCTTCGATTCAACGACTGGACTCTTCGTGACCTTCCAGGACCTCATCCTCACATTGCATCACTATTGGGCTGAGCAAGGCTGTGTCATTTATCAACCCTATGATCTGGAGATGGGCGCAGGAACCTTTCACCCGGGCACGTTTCTCCGGTCCCTTGGCCCGGAGCCCTGGAGGGCCGCCTATCCTCAACCATGCCGGCGTCCTACGGACGGACGGTATGGCGAAAACCCAAATCGCATGCAGCACTACTATCAATATCAAGTCGTCCTGAAACCGGCGCCTGACAACATTCAGTCGTTGTATCTGGAGAGTTTGGCCCAATTGGGGATTAACCCGAAGCAACATGATATCCGGTTTATTCAAGACGACTGGGAGTCCCCCACGCTCGGCGCCTGGGGCCTGGGCTGGGAGGTACGTCTCGATGGGATGGAGATCACCCAGTTCACCTATTTCCAAGAAATCGGTGGCATAGAACTGAATCCGATTACCGTCGAACTCACATATGGGACGGAACGCATTGCGATGTATCTGCAACAGGTGAATAACGTCTTTGATCTGGCCTGGAACGAATCGATCACGTACCGAGACATCCATCACGAAACCGAAGTCCAGTTCTCGACCTATAATTTCGAAGAGGGTGATGTGGCGATGCTCATGGCCACGTTTCAATCGTTCGAGGGGGAATGCAAACGACTCTTGGCGAATCGCGACAAACGGCTGACGCTTCCTGCCTACGACTTCTGCATCAAGTCGTCGCACCTCTTCAATCTGCTCGATGCCCGCGGTGCGATCAGTGTCGCGGAACGCACGGGCTATATCGCCAGAGTTCGCTCCCTCGCACGTCAATGTGCCGAACGCTATATCGAAGAGCGGGCGGCGATGGGACACCCATTGCTCAACCGCGTGGTGGGGCATGGCGGGACAAAGGTAGTTGGTACACGTTCAACAACCATCGCGGGCCGGCCCTAGCCCACAGAAGAATCCATGGCAAAGGCTCAGAAACCTCGGCGTCCCGGTCCTCCCGCGAAGCGTGGGCGGCGCCTTTCCTCAGTGACCGCTGCCGAGTTGTTGCTCGAGATCGGCGTCGAAGAACTTCCCTACCAGTTCATTGCTCCCGCGTTGGCTGCGCTCAAAGGTTCAGCTGAGCAGTCGTTGACAGACCAACGGCTTGGGTTTCAATCCGTCCGTACTCTGGGAACTCCACGGCGATTGACTCTGGTGGTTCAAGGTCTCGCGACCCAGCAGACCTCTGTGGTCAAGGAAGCGATGGGGCCTTCCAAGTCTGTGGCATTCGATCCGGCCGGCCAGCCGACCAGAGCGGCAACGGGATTTGCCGCAGGGCAAGGGGTTGCGGTTCACGAGCTGCAGATTCGCCAGACTCCGAAGGGGGAGTACCTCTGTGCCGTGAAGGAAGAACAGGGGCGGCCAGCCAACGTGGTGCTGGAAGAACTTCTCCCGCAGTTAATCGCGACACTCTCCTTTCCGAAAGCGATGAAATGGAATCACACCGGTGTGCGGTTCGCCCGGCCGATACGGTGGTTGGTGGCGCTGTTCGGGGGGACCACGATTCCGATCGAAGCGGCAGGAATTACCGCCGGTAACAGGACGGAAGGCCATCGCGTGCTGGGGAATGCAAAAGGGCTTGTGGTCAGAGACTATGAGTCTTATCTGAAGGGGCTTGAACGTCAAGGGGTCATTCCGGACCCGCAGCGTCGTCGGCGTGTGATCGAAGATCAAATTGCCATGATCTGCAACAAGACCGGGTTCCGGCTGAACGTCGATGCCGATCTGCTGGACCAGGCGGTTTATACGACCGAATGCCCCAATGCCGTCATCGGATCTTTCAAATCGGCCTATTTGGAAGTGCCGCAAGAGATCTTGATCACCTCGATGAAAGAACATCAGGGGTTCTTCTCCCTGCTGAATCGTGATACAGGCAAGCTTGTGGCGCATTTCATTGCGGTGGCCAACAATCAGGTGAAAGATATGACCCTCATCCGTGAAGGGAACGAGCGGGTGTTGGCCGCCCGGCTGGCCGATGCCAAGTTCTTCTTCGATGAAGATCGCAAGGTGAAATTACAGGAACGTGTCGAGAAGCTCGCCGGTGTCACATTCCATCAGAAGCTTGGGACTATGGCTCAGAAACAGCAACGGGTCAGGAAGCTGGCCGGCTTCATCGCCTCCAGCCTGCGGCCTCAGGATCCCAAGCTGAAAGAGGTCTGCGAAAGGGCGGCGGATCTCTGCAAGGCCGACCTTCTTACAGGCGTGGTCGGGGAGTTTCCTGAGCTGCAGGGCGTCATGGGGGGTGAGTACGCAACACACGACGGGGAATCTGATGTGGTCAGTCAGGCGATCAGTGAGCAATATCTGCCACGGTCGATCGAAGGCGAATTGCCCCGGACCTTAGCCGGTCAGGTGCTGTCGTTGGCCGACCGGCTGGATTCAATTGCAGCATTTTTTCATGTAGGGCTCATCCCGACCGGATCGGAAGACCCCTTTGCGCTGCGTAGGAATGCCACGGCCATCGTCAGAATTATTCTTGAGGGAAATCTGCGGATGGACTTGGGGCGCTACATTCATAATGCGAGCACCCTCGTTTCCGATGACGGCTTTAAGGGGATGCCGGATTCTGAACTGCAGAGCGTACGGCGGATAGCGGAGTTCGTCTTCGAACGGGTTCGGCACTATGGTCGTGTCGTCCAGGTATTGCGGGATGATGCCATAGAAGCGGTGCTCAAACCGGCCCATGACCAGGCGCTGGACCTCGTCGATCTCGTGCTGAGAATGAAGGCGCTTCAATCCGTGACGACGAAGGTGGAGTTCGATCCGTTGATCGTCGGCTTCAAGCGTGCGCATCGGCTCGTTGAGAAAGAGCAATGGGATCGCAAGCCGGTCGACCTGGCGCGGTTCGACCATCCCACAGAATCTGCCCTCTACCGGGCCACGGCGGAAGAACGCGGCAAGATGATGTCCGCAATGAAGCGGGGGGACTATGGCCAGGCCTTGGATGGGCTGGTGCGTCTGAAGCCCACCATCGATGCGTTCTTCACGGCTGTCATGGTCAATGCAGAGGATCCGATCGTCCGAAGTAACCGGTTGTCGCTGCTCAAAGAAGTGGATGATTTGTTTATGTCATTCGCCGACTTCTCCCAGATTGTGGTACAAGGAGGGTAAGGTATAGGTGGTCCGGTGAGTCCCCCGTGCTCGCGTGACGGCCGGTCTCAGAAGGATGCGAGGGAGCAGGCAGACCGTTCTTCTTGCTCGCAGAGCCCCCACGATAAAGCAGTGGTCGCTCGATGCGCGCAGTGAAGAACAATCTGCCTACTCCCTCTGGAACGTTGGGGAGTCAGAAGACCCTCGCCCGGGTATAATGGCACGTCTCGACGTGCCAGTGGGTGGGCGGGTGAGAATGTCGCGCGCAATAGGGCGACTCATCCGGACCACCTATCGAGTGAGACAAAACGGTCGGGTGTAGAGATGGATCAATCATTGTCAGACGGTCAGCGTCGGGCGAGGAAAGTCCGTCGGTTCACCATCGGCGTGTCTCTTGCTCTGATCCTGTTCTGCAACGCAATTGTTCTAGTTGGGTTTTGGGCCAGCGGGATCAATCTCGATGAACTGGCAGCGCCCCCAGATGTATTCAACTCCAAACAAGACATTTGTCTCAGGCTCGGCTGGAAGACCGTTACGGGAGCAGTGGAACCGGTGCGCCTCTGCACGGAATGGATTAATCTCTCCGATAAGTCCGGCAAGACTCATCAGATTCAACCGGAGATCACGCTTCGGCATGGGCCGGACGGGCAGTATTATATGGATCGGGGAGTTCAGGCCGACTATCGGTTGCTTTTCTTGGTGCTGATTCTCGTGGCAGTTATTGCGTTCGGGCTGGTGGCGAAATGGTATCTGGTTGGACGGTATCGGTTGCACCTCGAATCCGTCTCCGGTCATGGAGCATCAGCTATCCATTGAATTGAACTGACGTCAACGCGAAGGAGAGGGCAGCGTGGCAAAGAAATATGTGTACTACTTCGGCGACGGTTCGGCCGAAGGGACCTCCAACATGAAAGAACTGCTTGGTGGGAAAGGTGCCGGACTTGCCGAAATGACGAATCTCGGCATCTCCGTTCCCCCCGGCTTCACGATTTCCACCGAGGCCTGCGTCGAATATTACAAGAACGGGAAACAGTATCCTCCCGGCATGTGGGAGGCCGCATTGAAAGCGCTCAAGCGGGTCGAGCGGTCGATGGGTATGGAATTCGGCGACCCTGAGCGGCCATTGCTGGTCTCGGTCCGGTCCGGTGCCAGGGCTTCGATGCCTGGCATGATGGATACAGTGTTGAATGTCGGTCTGACGACCAAGACGGTCGAAGGACTGGCGGCAAAAACACGCAACGATCGGTTTGCCCAGGACAGCTATCGCCGTTTTGTGTCCATGTACGGCAGCATCGTCATGGGTGTGCCACGAGAACATTTCGAAGCGATCCTCAAACATAAGAAGGCGGAAGTAGGCGTACCGCACGAGACCCATCTCGATGCGCGGCATCTCCGTGAATTGGTCGCCAGCTTCAAGGCGTTGATAAAGGAAGAGACCAAGAAAGATTTCCCCGATGAGCCGCTCGAGCAGCTTCGCTTGGCCGTCAACGCCGTCTTTTCTTCATGGTTCGGCGCACGGGCCGTCACCTATCGGCGTCTCTACGCGATTCCGGACTCCTGGGGCACGGCGATCAACGTGGTGGCGATGGTATTTGGAAACATGGGAGAGACGAGCGGCACCGGTGTGGCGTTCACCCGGGACCCGGCTTCCGGCGATAAAAACTTTTTCGGCGAGTGTTTGATGAATGCGCAAGGCGAGGATGTCGTCGCCGGTATCAGAACGCCCCTTCCGGTGAACGCCCTCGCGAAGAATGTGCCGGAGGCGTACAGGGAACTGGAGCACACGTACAAGAGGCTCGAAAAGCATTACCGGGACATGCTTGATTTGGAATTTACGATCCAAGAGGGCAAGCTCTACATGCTGCAAACTCGAGTCGGGAAACGGACCGGCATTGCTGCCGTGAAGATTGCAGTCGATATGGTCAGAGAACGCCTGATTTCGAAGCAGGAAGCCGTGCAACGGATCGGGCCGGAGCAATTGGCGCAATACCTCTACCCGATTTTCGACACGAAAGAAGAGGCGAAATCCAATCCATTGGGGAAAGGCCTTCCAGCAGGTCCTGGCGCAGCAGCCGGAAAGATCGCGCTCACTCCGGATCGGGCCGTGACGATGAAGGAGTCCGGTGCCCGTGTGGTACTGGTCAGGCAGGAAACGAGCCCTGACGATATTCATGGGATGAACGCAGCCGCTGGATTTCTGACGGCGCGAGGTGGGATGACGTCCCACGCGGCGGTGGTGGCCCGGCAAATGGGCAAGGTCTGCGTGGCAGGCTGTGATGCGGTGGAGGTACTGGATGGCCAGTCCGTCCGCATCGGAGCCAAAGTCTTCCGTGAAGGAGACTATCTTTCGATCAACGGTTCGACCGGCAATGTGTACGAGGGGGATCTTCCCGTCGTCGAATCTGAAATCATTCAAGTCATCCAGGGCAAGTTGGATGCGAAGAAGTCTGACAAGTACCAGCGGTTCGCGCTGATTCTGTCATGGGCCGATGGCGCACGGAGACTGCATGTTCGCGCCAACGCAGACGTGCCGGATCAGGCGAACATTGCGCGGGGATTTGGCGCAGAGGGGATCGGCCTCTGCAGGACGGAACACATGTTTTTCGCCGAGGATCGCATTCCGATCATGCAAAAGATGATTTTGGCCCGGACGAAAGAGGAGCGGGAAAAATTCCTCGATCAACTCTTGCCCTTGCAAAAACAGGATTTCATCGGGCTCTATCGCGAGATGGCCGGCTATCCGGTCACCATCCGTCTACTCGATCCTCCGTTGCACGAATTTTTGCCGAAGCGTGAGGAATTGATGGTCGAGATTGCACAGTTGGAGCTGACCGGACGCGATGGAAGCAAACTCCAGGAAAAGCGTCGGTTGTTGGCACGAGTCGAAGAACTCCACGAGTTCAATCCCATGCTCGGGTTACGCGGGTGCCGGCTTGGCATCACGATGCCGGAGATTACCCGCATGCAGGCACGGGCGATCATGGAGGCCGCGTGCGAACTGGCCAGGGAAGGGAAGACGATCGTCCCGGAAATCATGATCCCGCTGGTGGGCATGGTTTCGGAAATGAAGGCGCAGAAAGATTTGATTCGCGAGGTGGCGCAGGAGACGATGAAGCAGTACAACACGAAGCTCTCCTATCTCGTCGGCACGATGATCGAATTGCCTCGTGCCGCCGTGACGGCCGATCGCATTGCGGCAGAGGCGGAGTTCTTCTCATTTGGGACAAACGACCTCACCCAAACCACGTTCGGCTTTTCCCGCGACGATGCGGCGAAGTTCATCGATTTTTATCGGACTGCCAATATCATGGAAGCGGATCCCTTCGCGGTGCTCGACCGGGAAGGGGTGGGGGCCTTGATGAGGCAGGCCATCGCCGGTGGTCGGAAAACCCGTCCTGGAATCAAGCTGGGCATTTGTGGTGAGCACGGCGGCGATCCCAGTTCCGTTGAGTTCTGCCATGAATTGGGATTGGACTACGTGAGTTGCTCGCCCTACCGCATCCCCATTGCGCGGCTCGCGGCAGCCCATGCGGCCTTAGCTGAAGCTGCATCGAACCGATCTCTCCCCGCGCGCAAGGTTTCAGGACCTCGATCACAGGCGAAGCAGGACGCGACCAGGACTCTGAAGACGAAGTCGGCTCGGCAGCCTCGCGGCCCGCGCATAGCACGCAAGAAACGGTGACTGCCACCACACAGCACCTCCGCTTCATGACCCTGGCCCTTCGTCTCGCGGCGAAGGGCCGGGGCAAGACCAGCCCGAATCCGATGGTCGGGGCCCTCGTCGTCAGGGACGGCCGTATCGTCGGCCGTGGGTATCACCACGGTCCGGGGAAGCCCCACGCAGAAATTCTTGCACTCAATCAAGCTGGGCGACGCGCCAAGGGTGCGACGCTCTATGTCACGCTCGAACCCTGTTGCCATCTCCTCAAACGAACCCCACCCTGTGTGCCGGCCATCATTCGATCAGGCGTGCGGCAGGTGGTGGTGGCTATGGCTGACCCCAATCGTCAGGTCAAAGGACGGGGGATTGTTGCTCTGCGCCGGGCTGGGATTGCTGTGACGACGGACGTTGCACAAGAGAAAGCCTCACAGCTGAATCGCTGGTACAGTCACTGGGCAACGACCGGTCTTCCCTACGTGATCCTCAAAGCCGGGATGACATTGGATGGAAAGATAGCCACGGCGAAGGGAGAGTCGCGATGGATTACCGGTCGGCCCGCGCGGCAGGATGCGCATCGACGCAGGAGTCTGGTGGATGCAGTCGTCATCGGGGTCGGCACCGTGCTCAATGATAATCCCACGTTGACGGCTCGACTGTCCGACCGGCCGCTCAAGTTCGCGCCTCGGCAACCGTTACGCGTCGTGCTCGATAGCTGCCTCAGGACGCCATCGACGGCGAAGGTCTGTGCTAAGCAGGGCCGGGCAAAGACATTGATCGCGACCACGAGCCGTGCCTCCCGTCCACGCCGTCGTTCAGTTGAACGGGCCGGAGTGGAAGTTGTAGCCATTTCGGCAAAAAAAGGGCGCGTTTCGTTTTCAGCTTTGCTGAAGGTCTTAGGCAAGCGGGGAATCACTTCTCTGCTTATCGAGGGGGGCAGCACAATGAATGCCTCGGCCCTACGGGAGAAACTCGTCAATCACGTCGTTCTGTATCTTGCGCCTACTCTGATGGGAGGGCAGGATGCCAAGGCGATGATCGGAGACCGGGGTCCGACGCGCTTGGCCCAGGTGCTGAAATTGCGCCATGTATCGGTTCGCCGGACCGGGAATGATCTGGTTGTGGAAGGAGATCTGTGACACCCAGGCTCCTCTGTGCGGTCTTTGTCGTCATCCTAGCGGTGCTTGTCGAACAGGCGGTGGCGGCGGCTGATGCTGTCCCACCTCCAGTCGATCTCAATAGCCAGATCTTCCGCTATTTAGATAGTGCGGATGCAGAAGAGGCTGCTTCTGCCCTGCAGGCCATGCTGTCCAATCCCATGATCACGATCGACCGGGCAGTACGAATCATTCAGACCGAGCGGGTCTATTCTCCGCAACCGACAGGGACTCTTCCCGAAGAGCGAATCGATGTGCAGGGACGTGCCTCTCGCCTGGCGCTCTCCATTCCCCCGACCTATCAGCCGGCGAAAGAGTACGGATTGGTCGTCTGCCTACATGGGGCGGGATTTACCGGTGAGGCCTATCTGGAGCGTTGGGAGGCTCGATTGGGGGGAGAATTTATCGTGGCCTGTCCGACTGCGCCAATGGGCGCATGGTTTACGAGAGGGGCGGAGGAGTTGGTGTTAGCGACGATCCATTCCGTGCAACGGCGCTATCACATCGACCCTGACCGGATCTTTCTCACCGGCATGTCCAACGGTGGAATCGGGGCCTGGGTGATCGGCATGCATCAGGCGCCTCTGTTCGCAGGCCTTGCCCCCATGGCAAGCGGCCTCGACAACGTGTTGATGCCGTTCCTGGCTAACCTGCGTTCGACGCCGATCTATATCATTCATGGTGTCAAGGATGAGGTGATGCCGGTGGAGCTCAGCCGTGCGATTACGCAAGAATTGACCAGGTTGGGGTATTCCTTTGTCTATCGGGAACATGATCGTGAGCACCCCATGGCGGGCGGGCACTACTTTCCAAAGGAGGAATTGCCTGAACTGGTCAACTGGTTTCACACGCAACGACGTAATCCCTTGCCGAGAACCGTGACGGTGGTACGTGAGGCCAGCCACCTTCAACCGTTTGGATGGGTGCGCATCGATGCGACCGATCCCATTGCCGCATTTTCCGAAGATCTGATCAGCAAACGAGACGACCTGATCAAACGCCGGGAATATGCGAGGCTGGACGCTTCCATCGTGGCGCCGAATCGCATCGAAGTCCAAGCTGTCCGGGTTCAACGCTACAGCCTCTTTTTGAACGAGCAGCTCATCGATTCTTCCAAACCGGTGGTGGTGCTCACCAATGGGCAAGTATCTTTCGAAGGTCTTGTGACGCCATCCATTGAGACTTTGTTGCGACAAGCTCGTCTGCGACAGGACTCTCAGCAACTCTTTCCGATCCATCTCGCCGTTCAAGTTCGAAAACAGCCGTGATGATCCCCCGATCATTGGGTGCAAAAAGGGCCGGCTTTCCGTCTTTGTTCGTCGTGATCGGGTTCAGTGTGACTCTCTATTCCAGCTTGGCCCAATCAGAGACCTGTGTCCTGCCTTCTCAACATGAAGGGGTGACGTTCCCTGTTGAAGAGATTGGGACACACTGGGTCTGTCCCCTGCAGTCGATCGTCAGTGACTACACGACGGTCAATCGCGTCGGGCCGATACGGATACAGCTGCCCGAGCCGGTCTATCGCTATCTCCTGGACCGGCCGCCAATGGCGGCCACGTTGATCAATCGACTCGCTCTCAGTCCCTATAAGTCGGAGGCCAGGGAAGCTGGCCGATTTTGGTGCAACGATGGTGATGGAACAGAAGGGATCGTCGAACTCCTGTATCAAGACTCCACCAATCGGATTTACTATGTGGAAGGATCCCACACGAGCACTCTGCTGCCGGACATCACCGCGAAGGCCGTCGTATTTCTGAAAATGAATCCGGTCCAAGATGAAGAGCGGAACGACAGGGTCGAAACGACGCTGGTGGCCTATACGAAGCTGAACAACCGTCTGTTGGCAGGACTGGTGTCGCTCATCAGGCCACTTGTCGGGCGCACCGTTGCAGGGAAGTTGATCAAAGGCATCACGGTTGTCAATCGTCTGGGGCAAGAAATGTGGCGACATCCCGATCGGGTTCTTTTGGAGGCAACCGGCCCTCCGCCATTGCCGGATGATGAGGTGGCGTTCCTGAAACAGGCGCTGGACAATCTGTCACATTCCCGCGGCGCGTCGTCTCCATCCAAGGCACTTGCACCATGACGATGTCACGCAGCTTTACGTTGCTCTGCACCGTCGGCGTGTTCTGCTTTATCAGCTATAACATGGTCCGGATGCCGGTGCTGGCGCTGTTCGCAGAATCGCTGGGAGCCAGTCCAGAGCGGATCGGGCTCATCGTGTCGGTCTCCACCCTTACAGGCGTGTTCCTCAAACTGCCGTCAGGAGCACTGTCAGACATCTATGGCCGGCGGTTCCTCTTACAGATCGGTGTGGTGGCCTTCGGGCTCCCTCCGTTTCTCTACCCCTGGGTGACAGACCTGGATGTTCTAACCACCTTGAGGTTTTTTCATGGGCTGGCCACCGCCATCTTTGCGCCGAGTGCATTGGCGACCGTCGCTGATCTCTACCGAGAACGACGGGGCGCCGCGCTCGGCACCTATACAGCCTCGACGCAGTCCGGCGCTTTGCTCGGACCCTTTATCGGCGGCTATTTGATCTATGCGTCGGGGTTCTCCTCTGCTTTCATGACCGCCGGGATATTCGGTTGCATCGCCATTGCCATCTTCTACAGCCTGCGCCTCACACCGCCCCCTCATCGTGTTCAGGAGAAGGGGATGGCTCCTCTAATGGCGGAGATGTGGAAGGGATTCAGGGTGGTGGCCAAGAATCGCAAGGTGCTCATTACCAGTTCGACCGACGCGGCCAAGATGATTGCGAATGGGGCCTTGATGGCATTTCTTCCCCTCTACGGGGTTTCAGCAGGGTTGAACCCGGGGGAAGTCGGCCTGTTGTTTACGGTTCAGGCCCTTACGTCGCTTGTTTCCAAGCCGATTATGGGCCGGGTGTCTGATAGCATCGGGCGTCAGCCGCTGATCGTCATCGGGCTCATAGTCTGTGCTGCGACCTTCGTCTGCATCCCCCAAGTCTCGATGTTTTGGTTGTTACTGATGCTGTCGGCAGGATTCGGATTTGGCGAGGCCATTGTTTCCTCCTCCTCGTCCGCGTTGGTCGCGGACAGCTCCGAGTTCAAGGGGCTCGGGGCCGGGATGGGTATGCAAGGGACGATTGGAGATATCGGACACGCTGCCGGGCCGCTCCTAGCAGGGGTCCTGATAGCGCAACTGAACTATGCCAACGCCTTTGCCATCATCGCCGGCCTGCAACTCGTCGCGGCATCGATTTTCTGGGTGATGATGAGGCGGACGTAGCGTGGATACTATATAATGGTCCCCTGATGGAGTCCGTCGCGACAGAGAACCTTGTGATCGGCGCACTAGCCGGGATTGGCGTGCTCGTGTTGCTTGTCATGTTCGTGTATGTGGTGAGACAGGTTTTTAAGAAAGAATCATAGCTGCTGGTTGAGGTCTGTTAGCAAAGGCTACGCATGTTCACAGGCATTGTGGAAGAACTCGGTGCCATCGTCTCAATCGACAGGACCCTTGCCGGAACGAGGATGTCGATCCTTGCCTCAACCGTGATGGCTGATCTCAAAATCGGAGACAGCATCAGTGTGAATGGCACTTGTTTGACGGTGGTGAATAAGAATGAGCACAATTTCTCCGTGGAGGTCTCTCCCGAAACTCTGTCCGTGACCACCCTTGGGACACTTACGGCCGGTGCGCCGCTGAATCTGGAGCGGGCGATGAAACTCAACGAACGACTCGGGGGGCACCTCGTGGCCGGTCACGTGGACGGCCTTGGGACGGTCCGCAGCCGCCAACAAGATGGGAATGCAATATTATTGGTAATCGAAGCCCCATCGGAGATTCTGCGTCACTGCATCGTGAAGGGATCTGTCACCGTGGACGGCATCAGCTTGACGATCAACCAGGTGACAGATCGTGGGTTCACCGTGTCGATTATTCCACACACGGCGAATATGACCACTCTGGGCCTGAAGCAGATCGGTGACCAGGTTAATCTGGAATCAGATTTGATCGGGAAATATGTCGAACGCCTGTTGCAGGAACGGGGACAGCTTCCCTCCAAACCGTCCCCCGTCATCGACAAGGATTATCTCAAAAAACACGGCCTCCTCTAGCAGGATGCTGAAAAAGGGGGGGCGGGCAGCCTGGTCATCCTCCTGCTCGCGGAACGCGCACGATCAGAATGTGCTCGTTCGACGCGCGCAATCGAGGATCGACCAGGCTGCCCTTAAACGAAAATATGGGATAGAAAGGACGCGCGCAATTGGGATCATCCCAGCCACCCCTTATAGAGTGATAGCTCGCTGCGGCCTTGCTGGACGGGCTTTTTGAGCATCCTACAGCTGTCAGTATGTACCGATCAGCTTTCAGATCAGATAGAGTTCAGGATGGCACATAAACCCGCTGCGTCTAAACGTCTCACAGTGGATCGGTTGCTTTCGAAGCATGGAATCGCCTCACGGAGCGCAAGCCAGGAATGGATTCGTGCAGGGCGAGTCCGTATCAATGGTCGAATTATACGCGATCCGGCCACGTGGGTCTTGTGGCCAAGAGATGCTGTCTCGATCGATGACCGACCGATTCATGACTCGGTCAAACGATTTATCCTCTTTCATAAACCGAAAGGGGTGATCACAACGCACAGTGACGAAAAGGGCCGCAAAACAGTCTTCGATGAACTGCCGGCAGACCTGGGCTATATGCATGCAGTCGGGAGACTCGATCAGGCGACCAGTGGACTCCTCCTGCTCACGAACGATTCGTCTCTATCAAGCTATCTCACGAATCCGATCAATAAAGTAAGGAGGACCTACCTGGTCTCAGTGCGTGGAGCATTCACTGAGACACAGGCCGCAGAGGCCGTAGTCGGAGTGGTCGATGCTGGCGAGCGACTCCAGTGCCACAGCGTGAAGATTCAGAAGCAGTCCGGACGAGAATCACATCTGGAAGTGGTTCTGATACAGGGGAAAAACCGTGAAATCCGAAGACTGTTCAAGGCATTGGGGCACGAAGTGACTAGACTCAGGCGCGTTCAATATGGTCCCTTCAAACTGGAAGATCTCCGGCTAGGCGCATGGCGCGAGATCCCGATCGAGGGCGTGAGGAAGGCGCTTTCAGGTGGATAACTCTCAAGTCTGGGTCAGAAGTCACCGTGGTAAATCCGAGTCTGCTTCTGATTAGTTTTTTTGATCACTTTGGCTTCCTTCTCGCGTACAGGAAGCAGACGGCGCAGGGGGCCCTTCGGCTTGTTCTGGTAACGGGCGATAAACATGTCGCCCAGGGGGCGAGCGTTCTCGCTCGCTACGGATCTTGCTCGCGGAGGTGATACCCCGCCCGCTCTAACGCACGGCGAACGGCATTCATGACTGCAGGACTGTCGTTGTAAGGCATCACGGTCACTTCCGGTGCGGCACGGAGAGCGGCCAGGGTTGATTCTGCTTCCGGGCCGGCCAGCGCATCACAGGTTTCATACAACCCGTCCGCTCCTTCCTCCAGCACGTTGTGATCCACGAGAATGTTTTGGATTGCTGCCAGTATTGCGGCTGTCGGCGTCGGCATGAGTAACGAGGCAAGGGCTCCATGATCGAGCCGGAGCTTGGCAGCAATGGGAAGAGGTTTCCCCCCGCGCTGGCGCTGGGCGGCAGGTAAAAGAATCTTCTCTTCCATGCCGATATGCCGGAGGAGCCCTGCACGGAATTGGGCGTAGGCGCGGTCATCAATCGTTCCGGGCTGAGCCACTGCCGCTTGGAACAGCCCGTCGAGCCGCCGGTGGTCTGCGAGTAGAAATTCCGTGAGCAGCCCCCTGTTCTCTTTCGCTGGTTGCCCCATCAGCCGGCTCCAACCATCGCCAATGTCACACTCAGGCCATCATCATATATCGCTTGCATCTATATCGCCAGCGGCTCTGTTAGGCTCGTTGGCTCATTAGATCTGTCGGGTCTATCTCGTTTGTATAGATCAGACCATACCTCAGGCAATCGCTGCGTGCCTCCCCTCAGGCCGATTGGAGCTTTTCGGGCTGCAACGCGATTTGAGATTGAATATTGGCCCAGAAGTTCGCTATAAGGCTTGAATTTGTCATCATCGTGGAGGGAGAGTGCATGGGGAAAAACGACTCACGTCACGAACAGGGATGGTGCTCAAGACTCAAGCGTGTATTAATTGGAGTGGCGACATGGAGTCTCCTGGCCGGGGCCGGGTCGGAGGTCCTCGCCAGCGAAAACACGCAGCAGGACTTCCGACTGTGGGCGCCGGTCTATCTGACCGTTCCACTCTCGACGTCTTTTCTCGGGTACGCGGAAGTCAACCCGCGATTCGGGGACGACGTATCGCAACTGGATCAACTGATTCTTCGTACAGCCGTTGGCTACAAGCTGAACGATCGTTGGTCCGTATGGCAGGGATATGCGTGGAGCACCGTCTACTATAAGGCCAACGATCAGCCCGATTTTACCGGGGAACAACGCATCTATCAGCAGCTGTCGTATAAGGACAAGCTGCCATTCCTCGAAACATTTCCATTCGTAAAACTTCTCAGCCGCTCCCGACTGGAAGAACGATGGATACAGCATGTGAGCGACACTGCCTTTCGCGCCAGAACGATGTTACGCGTGGATGTCCCACTGCCGATGATTCCCAGCTGGTCCTTCGTGACGTACGATGAAATTTTCGTCAACCTGAATGGGGTCAGTGGCGGTCCCGAGGCAGGATTCGACCAAAACCGGTTCTTCATCGGCTTTAATCGGGAGTTCATAAAACAATTCAATGTGGATCTGGGCTACCAAATGCAGATCATCAATACCCGTAAAGAAGAGATGGTCAATCAAATAAATAACATGATCCTTATACAGCTCTGGATTAATTTGTAGCGTTTCTGGATTCGTGGAGGGTGGTTCAACAGCTAGGAATTGCCATGGGGTAGTCGCAGCCCCACTGTATCACCCCTGCGGCACTTCTGTGCCATGACGATATTTTTGACGATCGAGTGAGGGAACAATAAGAAGCAGACGGGTCTATTGAATGCCTGCCTGACGTTGGAGCCAGCGTACATACTTCACGATCTGATCGACATCCCCGGGGGTCACGCTTTCGATCTTGGGCATATTGCCGAATTGCCAATGGTGCGCCTGGACGCCATTGGCCGCAGCCCGTTGGAAGGCTTGATCGCCGTGATGGTTCGGCTCGTAGACCTTATGCACGAGCGGAGGCCCGTGGTCCGTTCCCGCCGCTTGATTCCCATGACAGGCCGCACAATTTGCGTTGAACGTGGTTTCGCCAGCTTGGAACTCGGTTGGCACAGGACCTCCCACGACTGCTTGTGTTGGCTGCGAGGAATCGCAGGCCACGAGCAGGCCAAGCCCCAGCAACCATACTCCGATCTGAAATCTTTTTGGCATCGTGATCTTCATAGAATCAGTATCGCTGATCATGTTCAATTTAACTCCTTTACAGGATGTTCAAACAGAATGGCCAGCAAGGCCGCAGCCGAATCGAAACCAGAGGCGTACCCTCTGGGGTACGTTGAGGATTTCGATGAGGCGAGAACGGCGCTGGCCGCCTGTTTCAACATCCTGAGGTTATCGCATAGGCGATGGGATCCACAACCCCAGCCTTCGCAAATCCTTCCAGCCGGATCAGACAACTATCGCACCGTCCGCAAGCCTGATCCCCCACCGGATCGTAACAACTATGGGTCAAATGAAACGGGACATGTAGCTCAATCCCTTGCCGGATGATTTCCTCTTTCGTCAGCATCAGCAAGGGGGCTTTGACATGGAGGGGGATCCCTTCTCGTCCGGCTTTTGTCCCCTCTTTTGCCACGGCTTCAAACGCACGAATGAACTCAGGCTGACAGTCGGGATAACCGGAATAGTCGAGCACGTTTGCACCAAAATAGATGGAAGTCGCTCCCACGACCTCCGCATGCGCTGCCGCAATCGAGAGAAAGATGAGGTTCCGTCCCGGCACATATGTGACAGGAATGCTCTGGCGACGCTCTTTGCTTGCTCGGTCCTTGGGCACGGCCGCTGGCCCGGTGAGCGCCGACCCGCCGATGGCGTGAAGGTCCAGATTGATCACCAGATGATTCGCCACGCCCAAGGCGGCTGCAACCTGCCTGGCTCGATCTACCTCCACTGCATGGCGTTGGCCGTAGGCAATCGTGAGGAAGAAGAGCTCACAACCCTCCTGCTTGGCTATGGCTGCAGTGACGGTAGAATCCAGCCCTCCACTCGCCAAGACGACCGTTCGATGACTTGTTGGCCTCATCACACCCATTCCCACATACGACGCAGGTTACCAAGCGTCGTTAAAGAACGCGAGCCTCGCCTGAGCAGCAAGGGCCAGAATCACTCTTGACGGAATACAGGCGATGCAAGGCAGGGAGAGAGCTGATTCCGAGCGGGGATACCTAATCGCGATCTTCTTCTCGCTCGATTTTTTCCAGCAGCTCTTCTTTCGATTGACACTCGACACAGAGTTTCGCAAACGGGACGGCGTCCAATCTCCGCTCGCTGATCTCTACACCGCACTCCGCGCAGATACCATAGGTGCCTTCGTTGAGCCTCGTCAATGCTTCGTCGATGGCCTGCCGGCGGCGATTGCGCATTTCCATTAAAGAAATGCCCAGCTCGCGATCCAGATCCATGAGGGCTTGATCGCCGACGTCACGTGCGGATTCAAGCCGCCGTTGTTTATCTTCAATGAGAGATTGGCCCAGACTGCCTTCGATCTCTTTGAGAATCTCCTGGCGTTTCCGCATCAACATCTGATGGAGGACTTGGCGGCGGCGCTCCCGGTCCTCGCGTTCTTTCGCCGATTCTTTTGGTCTGGCAGCCAGGGGAGAGACTGCCATGCTGACAGGTTTTGGGACGACTACAACCGGATCGTGCTTTGGTTTACTCGCCGGCTTTGCAAGCTTCGCCCGCACCTTGGTCTTTGCCACTGGTTTTTTCTTGGCAGGGGTCTTTGTTGCCATGACGAGTCCTACTCCTGTGGTGAACGTCGAATAGCCGGAAAAAGTTCGGCATTCATAGCATGGGGCTATGATCGTTGACAAGGGGATGTAGGGAAAAAGTTGGGGGCCCCTAGGGATAGAAGATAGTTGAATGGATGGGGTAGCCGACCAGTTTCTCTCGACCCTTTAGGCCCTGGAGTTCCACAAGAAAGTCGAGCCCGGCGATTTCGCCGCCCAACTGCCGAACGAGCGATACAGTCGCGGCTGCCGTGCCCCCTGTCGCAAGCAAGTCATCTACGATCAGCACCCGTTCTCCCACCGCGATCGCATCACGGTGGATGGCAAGGGAGTTTGTACCGTACTCGAGGCTGTATTTGACTTCAAAGCAGTCGGCGGGCAACTTGCCGGGTTTCCGGACCGGGACGAATCCGGCGTTCAACCGGTTCGCCAGGACCCCCGCGAAAATGAACCCACGTGATTCAATGCCGATGACCTTAGTGATCCGCTGTCCATGATAATAGGCGGTCAATTCATCGGCGATCGACGACAAGGCGCGGGCATCTTTGAGCAACGTGGTGATGTCATAGAAGAGAATGCCTGGCTTTGGGAAGTCGGGGACTTCGCGAACGAGGGCGTGGTAATTGACGGTGGTCATCGATCAGAGCAAGTCGGATTGTGTCATGGTCCTTCGTTCGATGGTATGCCGCAATCGCGCCAAAGCCGCCATTTCAATCTGCCGGACCCGCTCACGGGTCAACCCCATCTCCCGGCCGATCTCTTCCAACGTCTTGGCTTCACTTCCATCGAGCCCAAACCGCGACATAATAACCGTTTGCTCCTTCTCAGGCAACTCCTGCACCCATTCCATCATTTCCGCCCGACGCATCACCCCCTCGGCTGTATCGGCAGGCGAGACACACGAGGGGTCTTCAATCACATCGCGTAAGAAGGTATCTCCACTCTCACTGATCGGACTGTCTAGCGAACAGGTCGTACGGACCACCTGTCTCAGATCCAACACCGTCTCATTCGTCGTCTTCATCCTTGTCGCTACTTCCGACGCGGTCGGTTCTCGTCCGAGCTCCTGAACGAGCTGCTCTGTCTTGGCGAGATAGCGGTTGAGCCGTTCCACTACATGCACGGGCAATCGCACGAGCTTCCCCTGATTGATAATGGCCCGTTCGATATACTGCCTGATCCACCAGGAGGCATAGGTACTGAAGCGAAACCCCCGTTTATAGTTGAATTTTTCGACGGCCTTGATGAGTCCTAGATTGCCCTCTTCGATGACATCGGAGAAGGGGAACCCTCGATGCATATAGCGCTTACCAATGCTGATGACCAGACGGAGATTCGACTCGATCATCTGTTGACGGGCCTTCTCATCCCCCGCCATGACCCGCTTGCCTAACTGCTGTTCCTGTTTAAAGGTCAGTAGGGTCGAATGACGGATCTCGCGCAAATAGCACTTGAGAGTATCCAATCCTTCCGCGCGGCGATTCGGTTTTTCTTCTCCGATCAGCGGCTCGTCTAGTCCAGGAGGCGCGGCAATATCCTCTTCCTCAGAATCGACGAAGTGTCGGCGCGCTTCGCTCAGATCGTGCAACTCTTCGCCTTCTCGCGCCATACGCTCCGTGGCTCCTTCAGTACCACACCTGGAAATCTGAAAATCGTCCTGTCGCCGGACTCCACTCCACGTCGACCGCTGTCACCCGCGACGCAGGAGGCCCGGTCTTAGCGTCTTCGATCAGAATCAGGATTTGCTCTTTGGGGCCCTCAACGTCAAGCTCGACCCGGCCATCACCGAGATTCCTGACACCTCCGCAGAGTCCTCGTTGCGCTGCGACGCGCGCCGCAAACGCTCGATACCCGACCCCTTGGACTTTACCTCTCACAAGCAGCTTCGCCCGGAGAGCTGCTGGTTCAATCGGTTCGGCCATAGACTCAAACAGACTGTGCGATATAACGATGCCCATTCAACGAACGAATATTCTCATACCTCCACAGAAGCGTCACGCGTTTTGCGATTATGCGCGAGAGAATTTCGTACATGGTTTCTGAAATGAAAAATAGGGGAATATAGTGGAATTGGGTGAGACTCGGCTAGGGGAGAGCAGCCATAGCTGCCTGTATCGATCACTCCTTATGGTGAAGGGTTGGCGTTGTGAGGTAGCCGTGGTTATGGGTATATAACCGTAGGTGTTAATATCCAGTAGTCTCTGTCGCAGCGATAGGCCACGGGCTGAGCTGATGTGTTTTGGTCGGGGCGAGAGGATTCGAACCTCCGACCCCTGCGTCCCGAACGCAGTGCGCTACCGGGCTGCGCTACGCCCCGACCGGGTGATCCGGTGAAGTAAAAAATCATTGTCTTACATCAGAGGGTCGAAACGCAAGCCATGGGATTCCGCCACCGCTCGGCATGTGACTTTTCCATCAGCGAGATTCACGCCTTTGGCGAAGCCCGCATCGGCTCGCACCGTGGCATCGACCCCTTCTGTTGCCAGTCGGAGCAGATACGGAAGAGTCGCGTTCATGAGGGCTTCCGTCGAAGTTCGGGGAACAATGCCCGGTATGTTTGCCACACAATAGTGCAGCACCCCGTCTACCTCATAGACCGGATCCGAATGGGTCGTGGGTTTCGTGGTTTCGAAGCAGCCGCCTTGATCCACAGCCACATCCACAATCACAGAACCAGGTTTCATCCTGGCAACCAGTTGGCGAGACACAAGCTTGGGCGCAAGGGCGCCGGGAACCAAAACCGCTCCGATCACAAGATCGGCTGCGAGCACTGCCTGCTCAATAGCCACTGTCGTCGAAGCCAACGTAACAATCCGCCCATGATACTGATCATCCAAATACCGCAATCGGTCCACATCCAGATTGATCACCGTCACCAGGGCGCCCATGCCCACAGCGATGCGTGTTGCTGCACTCCCGACTACGCCGGCGCCAAGCACGACCACCCGCGCCGGCTCAACACCGGGCACTCCTCCCAGCAGCAGACCGCGCCCTCCTTGCGTTTTTTCCAAATAGTGCGCTCCGACTTGTACCGACATGCGACCGGCGATCTCGCTCATCGGCTTCAGCATGGGAAGACTGCCGTCCTTCGCTTCGACGGTTTCGCGGGCAATCGCGAGGATTCTGCTGTCGAGCAAGGCTTTCGTCAGCTCCGGGAACGAAGCCAGATGAAGATAGGTAAAGAGCACCTGGCCTGGACGAAACAAGGGGCACTCCGACAGCAGGGGTTCCTTCACTTTGACGATACACTCTGCTTGCTGAAAGACCTGCGGCTTCGATTGTGCGATGGTCGCACCCACCTGTTGATACTCTCTATCAGCATATCCACTGCCGGCACCGGCAGATTGTTCCACCAACACCTCGTGCCCTGCCTGACGTAACGCCCGTGCTCCATCGGGTGTGACACTGACACGATACTCGTGATCCTTGATCTCTTTTGGCACTCCGATGACCATGATTTCTCCCTCCCTCAGCGATCTGTTCCCCTAATTCTGAGCTCATTCTATAGCAGGACGCGGGAAAAGTCCTTTAAGCGGTCTATCTGGTCTGTCTGGTCTATCTAGTCAGTCTGGTTATTAGGTCGAGCCAGATTGAGCGAATGAACGAGATAGACCAGACAGACCGAACAGACAAGACAGACCAGATTCGCCTGGCTCGCGATCAGGTGGACAGTGCGCGCAGGCCTGTTGTAAGATTCGCCCGCTCTTCATCTCACGATCGACAGAGGGAGGCTCTATGGATTCAATGTCCGGGTCCTGCAACGCTTGCGGCGCCACCGGCACCGCGCTCATGAAGTTATCGCTCGGGAAGGACTTCTTCGGCCGGACTTACGACCGACTATCTCCCTCAACCGATCAAAGTCCGAAATGGTACTGCGAAGGCTGTTCGATGCAGAAAAATCTCCAGCGCGACTTTCGTGATATCGTGGGGGAATTCGATAAACTCATTGCCGGCCAGGGTTCCACCCTGTCTGCGCAGGATGAATTTCAACGGGCCTCGTTACGGTTGCGAGAGATTGCGACGATTCTCTCCGGAACGGCTGGGCACTCTCCATTCCTGACCGCAGCTGATGTGACACAACTGATTGGCCGGATGCAGACCACCACGATGCAGGCCTAGCAGGATGCTGAAAAAGTCCGCTAGCTTCGTTCTCGCTTCGCTCAGGGGCTTAACGTACCGAACAGAGCCTCTCGGATGTCGAAAGCACTTGAGGGGATTTTCCGTTCGCCAAGATCCATCCAAAGGGCGAACGGCCCACACAAAGTGCGGTTTGTACCTCCTCGCCTCTTCGCTCGCTGCGGCCTTGCTGGACAGACTTTTTGAGCATCCTGCGTGGCGTTTTCGCCTTGTCCCACACCTGCGCGTCAGTGAAATTTTGGCATGTTCACATAAACTTTCCGCAGTCGGCTAACCGAGCAGGAACCATTTGTGTCGACATTCACGAGACATATTTTCGTCTGCACAAATCAGCGGAGCGCCGACGATCCCCGTGGGAGCTGCTCCAAGCTCGGGTCGGAATCGCTCCATGCCCGTTTTAAGCAGGAAGCAAAGCGGCTGGACTTGAAGGACATCGTTCGAGCCAACAAAGCCGGGTGTCTCGATCATTGCGCCCAGGGACCGAGCGTCGTAATCTATCCTGAGGGTGTGTGGTATCAAGTGAAAACAGAAGCCGACGTGACGGAAATCATGGAGCGCCATGTCATCAAGGGCGAAGTCGTGACCCGTCTCATCATGCCGGATCATCCGGCCCCTACAACACTCCCTCCGCTCAAATCTTAGGGTCTCACCACAAGGATTGTCATGAGCGTCGAAGAAAAATGGAAAGCCAACCTGGAAAAGGTGGCCTTCATGAAGCAGTTTCCTGGATTACTCGGGACCTGGGGTGCATTGGTAGGAAAAACCGTCGAGGCCGTCATCCCGCTCAAGGGGAAACAGGGTGCTGCAGTGCTGGTGTGCTCCGATGGCACCTTTACCATCGTGCCCCCGATGGCGCCGGAGCCATACGAGTTGGGGGAGGCGTTGGTTGTGGCACGAGCTGTTCTTGAACCTGCGCATCAGGCAGCCTACGTGGAGTATGATCGACTGGTCAAGAAGGACAAGGATGCCCTCAAGTCAGCCAGGGTGGAGAAGATTCTCGGGGCGATTCACAACAATCTGGAGCAGTTTCCGGAATTGAAGGATCGGCTGAAAGAGCTTGTGAAGGAGTGGAAGTGAACAGCCTTCCGGATAGAAACATGTTCGAGATCTTTTCCCAAGGTCTCTTTGAAGGAGTCAAACCCATGATGATCATTCGTGACCACCTCATCCGCCATCCAGACCGCTGCACCCATCAAGCTATCTGTGTCCCGATCTGCCCGACCGGCGCCTGGCTCTCCACTCCTCCCTACAAGTTCGACCCTTCACGCTGTCTGGAAAGTTGCCGCCTCTGTCTGGACGCCTGCCCCTCGCAGGCGATTTATGGAGTGTTCAAGAAGGGGGAGAAGATGCTGGAGCCGCAAAAGAAGACGGGGTAGCCTGGCCGTCCCCTTTGCTCGCGCAACGCGCGGCATCAGAAGGATGCGAGGGAGCAGGCAGACCGTTCTTCTTGCTCGCAGAGCCCCCACGATAAAGCAGTGGTCGCTCGATGCGCGCAGTGAAGAACAATCTGCCTACTCCCTCTGGGGAAGTTGAGGAGCCTGAAGGCCCTCGCCCGGGCAAATGGCACGTCTCGGCGTGCCAGTGGGTGGGTGGGTGCGAATGTTGCGCGCAGTCGGGGATCAGCCAAGCCACCCCGTGAGAAAGACGAAGAGAAAAGTAAGAACCCTGTCAGTTTCCACTTTCCTTCTCCCCCTCACCGCCTCAGTTTCTTCGCTCCTTCGGCAAAGTCGCCTCGAAACTCTTCTCGCCTGACGTGTAGGAGGGCCACTAAAGAAACTCTTAGTTCTCGATGCGCGCAGTCGCGAACCAACCAGGCCACCCCTTAGAGAGCCGAAGACGAAAGCTGGGTGGATTCCAGCTTTCCTTCCCCGCGGAACAGGCTTGCGAATTTCGCTCTTCCGGCGAAAGTCCGCGCCAAGGCCCTGTCACACCCTTAGTCAGAGACCGATGGGGGATAGCACACAGAAAGGGATATAAGGGCGGATTTTAGATAATCTGTTTGCGGAGCCAGCCCCAGTAAGCGGTGCCGACATAGCTGCAGGCGAAGGTGCCGGTTGTGAGCGCGATGATTTGGTAGACCTTGCTACGGGGGATTTTCACTTTGACTGCGGGGTTCAGGAGTTCGGGCGAATTCATGACCAGCTTCAGCGATTCCCCTGCGGAGAGGATCGGCCACATGCAGGAAAGCCGGAGGCGTGTTTCATGCCGTGGAATTGCCATGCTGTACATCCACCCCTGATCGAGGTGCTCTGTGGCCATACGAACGAGTTTGCTCAGCACAGGCCGAAAGCGCGAAAGATTTTCCTGATTCAGCAGATCGCGCGGTTTGAGTCCTGCTTCGGCCAGCAGAGGTGCCGGCACGTAGCAGCGGCCCTTCTGGAGATCATGCGCGACATCCTTGACAATATTCGTGAGTTGCAGCCCCTTTCCAAATCTCACGCCCACCTCCGACATCTCCCGCACCTTCCACGAGGCTAACGCCTTCCGGTGCGCGCACATCAAATCCGTCCAAAATTCGCCGACACATCCAGCCACGTAATAGGTGTATCGATCCAGATCGTCCGATGTCTTCAGCGCCACCAGATCTTCGGCTGATGTACCGGGGAAGACAACGAGGTCCATCTCCATCCCCTGCGTCAGCGTGGTCATGAGGCGTTGAATACGGCGGCGATCGTCCGGAGAAAACTCTTGGAACAATTTAAAGCAGTCTTCTAACCGTTCAAGGAGCATATGCTCGGACGAGTTTTGCTGGAGCGGCGCCATGGCTCGTTGAATTTCACGGATCTGTCCCCAGGAAATCTGGTCGCCGATGAACTGCCCCTTGAGCTGACCGAGAAAATCCAATCGGCGAGGCCGATCGATCAATTCCGTGTCGGCTATCGTGTCAGCTGCGCGGGCGAAGAGGTAGGCCAAGCTCACTTGATCGCGCACATCTGCAGGAACCACGACCAACGTTGTGTAGAAGAGACGGGACACTTGCCTGAGGAGATCGCGGAGCAGTTCCTGCTTGCTGGTCTCTATGTTCGTAGCCACACCTATCGCACTTCCAACTTCCCTTCCATCCCTTTGTCGCGATGGCTGGGCAACGGCCAGAGGCGTTTGTCGCAGTAGATGGGGAATGTGCCGCGCTGGGTCGGCGTAAATGTGATGGTAACCGTCTTGCCGGCACCGACATCCTGTTCGACGGATAGGTCTCCCGCTGGGTCCTTGATGATGAAATTGTGCGGGATTATCGTTGTCACGCTTGTGAGCGTCAGTTCAACCGGCTGCCCGGCTTCGACGATCAAATGGTTGGGGGTATAGGAGTAGCTATCAAGCGCGATCGGGGCTCGCTGTACCCCATCTGCTGCTAACGGGATTACCCTGGGGTGGTCTGATTGAGGAGGTTCCGCTGCAACTGTGATCGCCACGACGACTAATGTGAGCAATCCGACCATCGACAGCATGTGGAGCCATTGCAGGGGCATCTTGGTCATCATCACTTCTAGCAGGAAGGATAAGAACTGGTCAACTTTCTCCAGAAGATTCAGCGACTTCTGACACCTTGACCTTGGCATTTCAGGGATTATTTTTTACGCGATGATTGTTGTGGTATCTGATTGAGATGCATTTCGCCGAATCCGTTAGTATAATCACTGTCACCGGCGACTCGCCTGAATAATGGGACGAGAGCCTGGTTGTGAAGGAGGATTTCAATGAAGTGGATGAAAGGCATTTTTCTACTGTTGGCCGCGAATATTTTGATCATGGTGACGCTCTCGCTCACCGTGCCGATACTTATCAACGTCGTTCTGCCCATGTTCGGAGTCGATGTACGAGGAATGGTCGACTTGAGCTCGTTAGTATGGGCCCTCGCTTTCGGCTTTGGGGGCGCCTTTATCAGTTTGGCATTTTCCAAGCAAATGGCCCGGGCCATGTTGGATTGTCGCCAGATCACCCAACCCAGGTCGCAAGCCGAACAGGTCATCTATGGCACTGTCCAAGAGATCGCCCAACGGCTTCAGATTACGATGCCTGAAGTGTGGATCTACGAATCCCCTGATCCCAACGCCTTTGCGACTGGGCCCAGCAAAAACAACTCAATGGTGGCGGTCTCGACCGGGTTGTTGAACAACTTACAAGAACAAGAAGTGCGAGCCGTACTCGCACACGAAATGGGACATGTGTATAACGGAGACATGTTCGCCACGACCGTGTTGGCTGGGCTGATGAATACCTTTGTGTACTATATTGCGATGTGGGTGCGCCGGATCTTCGCGGAACGCGATCAAGCCATGCTGGGTTTTGGATTGTCGATCGTGCTCCAGATCGTCGTCAGTATTCTGGCTTCGGTCCTGATCTGTTGGTTTTCGCGTCGGCGCGAATTTGGCGCAGATGCCTTTTCTGCCAAGGTGTACGGAAAGGACTCGATGATCTCGGCCCTTCGTGCGATTGATCGATGGGTCACCCGCGCCCAGGTCGAGCACTCCACCCAGGATGCGCTCGCAACCATGAAGATCTCCGGCAATTCCTCTGGATTCATGCGTCTCTTTGCCACGCATCCGCCGATGGAAGCCCGCATTGAGGCTCTAGAGCGACTCTAATCGCGAGGGTGCCCGATGAGAAGACTGCGCTATAGGTTGGCGGGGTTGTTTGCAACGATCGGCTTGATCGCCGGTGTTGGGTCGAGCGAGCTGCTTGAGCCTGGCCCCGCACAGGCGAAACAGGAAGGGGCCGTACTCATGGCAGCACAGACGCCCATGGTCTATGACTTTACGTTGAATGATATCGATGGCAAGCCGGTCTCACTGGATCAGTTCCGGGGCAAGGTCTTGTTGTTGGTCAACATAGCCAGCTTCTGCGGCAATACGCCGCAGTATACCGATCTCGAAAAGATGTACGAACAATATAGAGAGAAGGGTCTCGAGATCTTGGCCTTCCCTGCTAATAACTTCGGGCAGCAGGAGCCTGGTACGAATGAAGAGATTAAAACCTTCTGCCACACCAAGTACAGCCTGTCGTTTCCGCTCTTCAGTAAGATCAGCGTGAAGGGCAACGACAAACATCCCCTTTACCGGTATCTGACTGAACAGAGTCCATTCCCTGGCGAAGTGGAGTGGAACTTCCAAAAGTATTTGGTCGATCGTTCAGGAAAGATCGTCGCTCGATACCATCACCGTACTAAGCCGTTGGCGCCAGAGGTGGTGCAGGATGTCGAGCGAGTGCTCGCAGCCCGCTGACTCGTTCAGGTTTTTCGATAAAAAGAAATATTGGCTCGATATTCCTGTATAGCGGCAGCCAGGGCCTGGCTGCCGAGAGGGATATTGGCATCCAGGGCATCTTCGATCTCTGGGTCATTGATTTCGACGTCATAGCGATCTTGCACATTCGTTCGGACAGGACCCTGCGTCACCTCTCGAGGCATGAATATCTCTTTCCAGACCTCCTTCTCGACCAGACACACGTCCCTGAATCGCTCGAAGAGCAGTGTCAGCTTTTCCGGATCCGTGACTTTGGCGCGCTCTCCCATTCTGTTCCTTCCCGCATGTATGATTCTCGGGCGCTACTTCTGGGGACTCACTCCGGAAGGGGTAGCACCCTCGACGATGGTAAACCGCATGGTACCGACTTGATTGACTGCATGAAAGGGCTGTTGCCCGAGCGGCGTGATGAACAGTGTCACGAGATATGTCCCGACAGCCCAGGCATCTGCAGGTCTCCTGAGTTCCAAGAATCCATAGCGTTCATGCCCCGGCACTTCCAAAATGTCTTTGCCGAGTGGCATGGATGAAGGGACGCCCTGTTCACTCTCCAGGTACCATTGCGCGCTGAATTGGGCAGGATCTTCCAACGGCGCTGACTCGAAGACAATATAGATGGCGGGAATATCCCGAGGAAATACCGATCCCGGTTCGATAGGTTTAAGTCGAGGATCTTGCGTGTACCAGCCTTTTCGCCCGAATGTATCCCACTCAATGTCATATCCTTTGGCCATTTTGATCCAGGTAAACAGGGATTGCGGGATACCTGTTTCCTGTTGGTCGAACGACGGGCTTTGCGTGGGATCGACCTCGGTTGTCGCTTGTTCTTTCGGCGCAAACAGATCCCGGGCCTCGACTTCCTGCCAAATACATGCGGCAAGGCTTAGGATGGTGATGACTCCTACCAAGACCTTATCCCGAGTATGTTGGGTCAGAACCATCTTAGCTGTCCCCTTATACGATCATGCTATCGAGGGATCGACGAGGGGTCAATCATCAACCGATCAAACTGCTCATCTATTTCTGCTCACCCCACAGTCTGTGTTAGGCTTGAACAGAGTTCCCTTCCAACAGAGGACCATGTGCATCTGAAACAGGTACAGGATACGCAAGAGGCTTCGTTAAGCAGTTCACGAGCGGAACATGCGGGCAAGCAAGGCCTTCGTTACGGACTCCGAGACGGGGCCTCCCAGGCTATTACGCAAGGCAGCGGCGAACAATACCTCTCCGCCTTCGCCCTGCTTCTCCATGCAAGCCCGTTCCAATTGAGTGTATTGTCGGCATTGCCACAACTCATCGGAACCGGCGCTCAGCTCATTTCAGTTAAGTTATTACAATGGTTCCCAAATCGTAAAGCCCTCATCTCGGCCGGTACTGTCGGGCAGGCCGTCTCCTGGGTTCCCATCGTGCTTCTGCCGTTGCTGTTTCCACAGTGGGGTCCCTGGTTAGTCGTGAGCGGCGCTGCTGCATATTTTGCGTGCGCCCACTTTACTGCGCCTGCTTGGAATAGCTTGATCGCCGATTGGCTCGGCCAGCATGAACGGGGCGCCTATTTTGCGCGGCGAGCCCAAATCATCGCCAGCCTCAGTTTCTTTGCGCTCTGCGGAGCCGGATGGGTACTGAGCCTCTGGCAGGATTCCACCGCTGCGTGGTGGGGCTTCGTACTGATCTTCGCTATGGCCGGAAGCGCTCGTATCCTCTCCGCCTTGGCCTTATCACCTGTTCAAGATGTGCATCCGACTGCCTATCTGGAATCTCAGCAAGGATTCCGTGAGTTTTTCCGTCAGAACGCGACAAAAGATTTTCGTCGATTTCTGCTCTTCGCGGGGCTCATGCACGCATCCGTGTTAATTGCCGGTCCATTTTTCGTGTTGTACATCCTGCAAGATCTTCATCTTTCCTATTTCGGCTATGGAGGCTGGCTGGCAGCAGGCATTCTAGGTCAGCTCCTCACTCTGCGTGCGTGGGGCCAATTCGGGGACCGTTTTGGAAACAAAGCGTTATTGTCCATCACGGGCTTTACTGTGCCCATTTTGCCGATGCTGTACCTTGTGAGCACGAATATAGGCTTTCTTCTCGCAGTCAATTTTTTGGGAGGTGTCGTGTGGGCCGGCTTGTCATTGGGACTGCAAAACTATGTGTTTGATTCGGTCAGGCCGGAAGACCGAGCGAAAGCCATTGCGTTGTACAGCACAATTAACGCCGTAGGATGGTCGGTAGGGGCTTTGCTTGGGAGCTGGTTGGTGGAGCACCTTCCTGCGAACATTGAGTGGGCAGGTATGATCCTCCAGCCTGCATCGAATTTGCCATTTGTCTTTTTTCTCTCAGGCGTCTTGCGGCTACTGGTTTCGTCCAGCCTTCTTGGTACTTTCCACGAAGCCCGCCAAGTGGAACTGGTGCCCCGGCGACAGCTATTGTGGGAAGTGCCGCTTGTAAAACCTGTTGCACAGTTTGTGATCTGGACCCTGCCCAGATTGAGTCGGTAGGGTGTCGGGCTCAGTAGCCTGGGGGGGGCGGCTGGGCAGTCCGCCCTTGCTCTTCTTGTTTGAGCTTCTCAAACGCGCGGTCTGCATGGCCACGCACTTGGTCTGGTGTCGGCTGCGCAAGCGGTTTCGGCTGGTCGCTGGAACAGGCTGCCAGTGCCAGGAACAATATACCTGCCATGGCGTATCCAGCGGCCCTTTGGCCGTACATCATCTCCTGCTTGCCATGTTCCATATAAATTCTCCCCTGATCAATGGGTGGAGTCTTATTCTCCTTCGCCGAATACCCCGTAGCTTCCGGCCTTCGTAGCCGAAATGGCTACTTCGGCGGAGTAGGCTGCTGCGGGGAGCTTCATTTTCCTATTCAAAGGCTCGCTGAAGATCGAAGACCGTTTGTGCGATCCCTCGTTCCAGCGCTGCCTGGCTCAGTTGGTGGAAGTCCCAGTTGTCTGACAGGGACCAATCCCATCGCGCTTCATCGTCCATGCGAGCGGTTACCACATTGAAATACACCACTTCGGCGCTTTCCACTCGAATAATCTTCGTCGTCACGGTAATCGGCCGGACCTGGTTGGGTCCACGAGCAAAGAGACGCTCCCGAAGCGTGGGCCCATCGATCATATAGAGTAATACACTATCGACCCCCAACAGATGTCCAATCCTCACCGCACTGTCGTCGGCTACTACTCCCGTACCCTGAAGCCGCTGCTCGGTGATCAGGGTCAACAAATGAGAGCGATCGACAAACTTCAGTGTCGGGCGCTGGCCTTTCAATTGAAAGGTTGCGCCCTCCAGCCGCTGATAAGCCGCCAGAAAATCGGAACTCGAGGAGCGGGGATAGAAGACGGCGATCCGTTGCACATTGCCGGGGATAGTCACTACCGGTGCAATGGTTTGAACTGACAGGGGAGATGAGGAAGGGGGAGGGCTGCTTTGGCAACCGATAGATGCCACCGCCATGAGGAAGGAAAATCCTCCTCGGCTTATGACGCATGGCCAATTCATGATTGCCCTTTTCGAAGAGCCGAGTCTGAGAGAACCAGTGTAATTCCTATTCGCCATCATACTACCCCGGCGGCTTAAAAACCAATGGCCCACTCTGAGGGCAAGGGGCTGATGGATCTGATTGACGGACCTAAGGCGGCGCGGTATTCTCAGCCACCAGATTACCCGCGACACCGAGGTCCCTATGTCCCTGCACGACCGCCTGACAGAAGACTTGAAGCTTGCCATGAAGGCGCGCGACCAATTGCGGATGGATGTGATTCGTATGATCAAGGCTGCCGTGATGAACAAGGAACTGGAGATCAAAAAGGATCTCGACGATGCCGAAATGAGTCGTGTGATGACAACCATGATCAAGCAACGCCGTGAATCGATTGAACAATTTGAAAAGGGTCAGCGGGTAGAACTCGCCGATAAAGAACGGCAGGAAATCGCCATTCTCGAATCCTATCTCCCCCAAGCGCTCTCTCCTGAACAGCTCTCTGCCATCGTGGACTCGGTCATTCGAGATACCGGCGCTCGATCTCTGAAGGAGATGGGTATCGTGATGAAGGCGGTGATGGTCCGGGTAGCCGGCCAACCGGTAGCCGGCAAACAGATCAGTGACCTCGTGCGCTCCAAGCTCCAGTAACCCGATCGGCGCCTGCTATACTAACAGGTAATTGCTCGCACACCCCTGTGCGAGCGCCTGACGGGTATCCACATGGGCATTCTTATTGTCGACGACTCTCCAGACCAGCAGGTGCTCCTTCGCGCAATCCTTGGAAAGGCCGGCTATACGGACCTCCTCAGCGCGAACTCCGCAAAGACTGCGTTCCCCATGCTTGGCATGGATGGCCAGGAGACGCCGCCTCATATTGACTTGATCTTGATGGATGTGCTGATGCCGGAGCTGGATGGAGTCGAAGCTTGCCGTCAGATCAAGAGCCGTCCGCATCTTTGTGATATTCCCATCATCATGGTCACGGCAAAAAGTGATCACTCCAATCTTCAAGCGGCTTTTGCTGCGGGAGCGATCGATTACATTACGAAGCCGGTGAACAGCATAGAATTGTTGGCACGTGCTTCCTCTGCGCTGGCGCTGAAAAAGGAAATGGATTGCCGCAAAGCGCGCGAGGAGGAACTCCGTCGAAGCAATGAGGAGCTGCAAAAAGCGCTTCGGGATGTCAAAGTCCTCCGGGGACTCATTCCCATCTGCGCATCCTGCAAGAAGATCCGGAATGACGGCGGGTTCTGGCAACAGTTGGAGGAATATATCGGCGAACATTCCGAGGCAGAATTCAGCCACGGCATTTGCCAGCCCTGTGTCAAAAAGCTTTATCCTGGAGTTTATCAAGACTAGCTGCTACGATTTCTCAAGTTTGCCACTCGAATTCACCGGACTCAGAACCTATGGGCATTTTGATCGTTGATGATTCTGCGGACGACCGCCTCCTGCTCCAGTCAATCCTTTCGGCTGCGGGTTACGATCAGCTTCTGGTCGCCGGCTCGGCCGCCGCTGCATTCCGTTTGCTCGGTCTGGATGACGGGAAGCACAGCGCTGCCTCCCGAGTCGACCTGATCCTTATGGACATCGTGATGCCGGAGATGAACGGCATCGAAGCCTGTCGCCAGATCAAGGCGGTCGAGCGATTCCGTGACACGCCGATCATGATGGTCACCCTGAAGACCGATCCAGTCGATCTCCAGCTGGCGTTTGCCGCAGGCGCGCTCGACTACATCGGGAAACCCATCAACAAGATCGAGCTCTTGACTCGCATTCGGTCGGTCTTGCGGCTCGTCCACGAGATCGATCGAAGGCGGGCCCGGGAGCAGGAATTGCTTGAGGTGATGCGTCAACTCCAGGAAGCGAATCAGATGCTCTTGCGGCTCTCCTCCCTTGACGGCCTCACCGGCATTACCAATCGACGGCAGTTTGATGATTTCCTGGACCAGGAATGGCGCCGCGCCGTCCGCGAATTGACGCCGCTCTCACTGATCATGCTCGACATCGATAGCTTCAAATCGTACAACGATGCTCTTGGGCATACCTCTGGCGACGAGTGCCTCCGGCAGGTTGCCGCTGCTATCTCCGGGGCCGTCAACAGACCGGGAGACCTTGTCGCCCGGTACGGGGGAGACGAATTCGTCGTTGTGCTTCCTGGTACCGGGTCGGATGGAGCGGCACAGGTTGCGGAATCGCTTCGGCAGCGCATCGAAGCCCTTGGTATTACGCATTCCGATGGTGGTTGCACGACCATCAGCGTAGGCTTCGCCAGTACAATCCCCAGCCGGAACAGTTCCCCCATCGATCTGATCAAGGCGGCGGATCAAGCCCTCTATCAAGCCAAACAGGAAGGCCGCAATCGGGCTAGGCAGGCAGGCACACTCTCTCTCGTCCCGCGCTCTCACGAAGACTAACCGTCCCGTCCTCGCCATGACAATGCCAGGACCTCGACGAGATGGGCTGACGGTGATCGGCGCGGGTCTCTCCGCGCACGTACTACCATCTCCATATAGAGACTCTCCACACGACGTGCATCCAATTGTCTGCGAGAGGGTGTGCTGCCATGACTAAGAAATCGTCAGCGATTCGAGCCATTCGCACGGCCAAGCGAAAACCGAGTCCCTTGGCTAGCGATCGTTCACAGACCACGCAGCCATCCAAACCGCAACGCCTCTCTTCCTTTCGTAGAGAATCAGCGGAGAAAAATGGACACCGCACAGGAGGTGCTCAAGCTATCAATCGGGCAGAATCTGTTCCGCGAGAAGTCGAGCGGCGGTTTCGGGCCTTGGTAGAAACGACAAGCGATTGGGGTTGGGAAATCGATGAGCATGCCCTCTTCACATACGGTAGCCCGAAAATTTTCGATATCCTCGGATATAAGCCGGAAGAAGTGCTTGGCAAGACACCTTTCGATCTGATGCCGCAGGCAGAGGCCCGTCGGAGCAGAGATCTGTTCGGGCCTATCTTGGCAGCCCGGCAACCGTTCAGCCGCATAGAGTCTGTCTACCGACATAAGCGAGGCCACCGCGTTGTTCTTGAATGTGGAGGAGTGCCTCTGTTCGATGAGGTAGGAAAATTCAGAGGTTACCACGGCATGAATCAGGACATGACGGAACGCAAACGAGCCGCGGAAGAAGCAAGGCATGATCAAGCGCTCCTGGCTTCCATCATCGAAAATATCCCTGACATGATTTTCGTCAAGGATGCCAAGACTCTGAAGTTTGAGCGCTTCAACCAAGCGGGTGAACAATTACTCGGTTATTCCAGAGAGGAACTGATCGGCAAGAGCGATTACGATATGTTCCCCAAGCGGGAAGCCGACTTTTTCACAGCCATGGACCGTCAAGTATTGCAACAGGGGCGTCTCCTCGATATTCCGGAAGAACCGATCGAAACTCGGCGGAAGGGAAAGAGATTGCTCCATACCAAGAAAGTTCCGATAAACGGGGACGGAGGCACGCCCCTGTATTTACTTGGCATCTCCGAGGATATTACCGAACGCAAGCAGATGGAACGCGTCGAACAGGAGCGGACACGCCTATTGGAGCAGCAGCAAGTTGCGTTGTGTGAGCTGGCGAAGCACGAAGCTGTCTCTGCGGGGAAGTTTGAAGAGGCGTTGCGGATGATCACTGAAACAGGAAGCCGTGTACTCGGAGTGGAACGGGCGAGTATCTGGACTTTCAATGAGCAGGGGACTGCATTGGAATTGCTTGACCTCTATGAGCGAACCCCGAATCGCCACGTAACCGGCGTCACTCTGGCCGTGCAGGACTACCCATCCTATGTCCAAACCATTACACATGAAGAACACGCGATTGCCGCCGATGACGCTCACAGAGACTTCAGAACCAGAGAGTTTTCCCGCTCGTATCTGACCCCACTCGGCATTGGAGCGATGTTGGATGCCCCAGTTCGACGGAGAGGGCAAGTCGTCGGGGTGTTATGTCACGAGCATGTCGGTGGGCCACGATCTTGGTCGAAGGAAGAAGTGTATTTTTCCAGTTCACTGGCCACTTTCATGACGCTCGTATTGGAAGCCCGCCAACGCAGGGAGGCTGAGCAAGCCCTTGTCCTTGCTAAGGAATCGGCAGAGGTGGCTAGTCGGGCAAAGAGTGAATTCCTCGCCAGCGTGAGTCACGAGATTCGAACGCCTATGAATGCGATTATCGGGATGGCAGATCTGCTCTGGGAAACAGATCTGGATCCAGAACAGCGAAAATACCTGCGTATTTTCCGTCGCGCCGGCGGAAACCTGTTGGGTCTCATCAACGACATTCTCGACCTATCGAAAGTCGAGGTCGGCCATCTTGAACTGGAATCAACCGACTTTGATTTGAGCGACTTGCTTGAAAAAGCCATCGAGATTCTCGCCATGAGAGCCAATGAAAAAGGCCTCGAACTTGCCTGTCATATTTCACCAGACGTTCCTCGTGCCGTGATTGGAGACCCCAACCGACTCCATCAGATCCTCATCAACCTTATCAGCAACGCAATCAAATTCACCGACAGCGGGTCTGTCACGGTCCAGGTCATGCCGGATCCGGAACTCCGTTCCCCTGGAGCCATTCGATTCTCTATTAGCGATACAGGGATCGGCATTCCGCCTGACAAGCTTGCCGCCATCTTCGAAAGTTTCACGCAAGCCAGCGTCTCGACGACGCGCAAGTATGGAGGAACCGGGTTAGGCCTGACCATTTCCAAGCAGTTAGCTGAGCGGATGAACGGGCGAATCTGGGTGGAGAGCACTCTCGGGAGGGGCAGCAGCTTTCACTGCTGTGTGCAGCTGACTGTGCAAGTCGGCCAGACACCCACCCACGAAGATTCGCAGGTTGATCTTCGAGGGGTCAGAACCCTTGTAGTCGATGACCATGCCACCAACCGCCTGATTCTTCGTGAAACCTTGACCGCTCTGGGAGCAGAGGTAACGGATGCGGCTGCTGGACGCGAGGCCATCGAGGAATGGCGGTTAGCCTCTGCCTCCACCCACCCGTACGAACTCGTGCTTCTCGATTGTCGCATGCCGGAGATGGACGGATTCCAGGTCGTTGAAGAGATCAGACGGATCGGCCTTTCCCAGGATCTGACGATTGTGATGCTCGCTTCCGACCATTGGGCTGACGACATCGCCCGCACCTACGACATGGGGCTGGGCGGTTACCTGATCAAGCCCATCAGGAAATCGGATCTGCTCCAGACCATCAGCATCGCCCTCGGTCGTTCCAGAGGTGTCCAACACACGACTGGTTCAGCGCCAGTGGCTCCGGTGCCTGTTTCAGAAGTCAGGGCCCTTCGTATCCTATTAGTAGAAGATTCTCCAGATAACCAATTGCTCGTCCGGTCCTATTTGAAGCAGACTTCCTATCGTCTCGATATTGCCGACAATGGAGCAATCGCGTTGGAACGATTCAGGACCGGCTACTACGATCTCATCCTGATGGACATGCATATGCCGGTGATGGACGGCTATGAGGCTACGCGAGCGATCAGGGTCTGGGAGCGGGAGCATGACCTTCCCCCCACCCAGATTATTGCCTTGACCGCTCTGGCGCTGAAAGAAGAAGGAGTCAAGATTCTCGAAGCCGGCTGCGATGCCCATATGACCAAGCCTCTCAGGAAGCACACCCTCCTGGAAGTTCTCCAGGCTTGCAAAGGACGGCGAACCACATGAGCATGGGGCAGGATAGAAAAGCAGAGAGTAGGATCACCGTGTACATCGACCCGGGCCTTGAAGAGATCGTTCCAGGATTTCTCGAGAATCGGCGTCGTGATGTGCAGAAGGTTGAAACAGCATTGAGGCACGATGATCTCAATACAATCTGCGTCATAGGTCACCAAAGTGAATTCCGGAGGGGTTTATCAGCCGCAACTCTCCTCGTTTGGCTTGCCAGCCGAAGCCTTAGCGAAGGCTGGTTGAGGGACCCCATTACGTCCATCGTTGATTCCTGCGCTTTCATTTATTTCGGTCCATAACCATTTCTTGGGCTCTCTCGCTTCTCTCTCCGGTTCCTCAAAGCAGATATCCCCAGGTGTTTGCTTCCCCACCCCACCAGTACCAGCCCTCTATTGCACAGTATGTGATTAATGTTTGTATTCTGGTATTATAACTTTTAGCACATCGGCACGGAACCGCAGCCGCTTTTCTAGTTCAAAGAGGGGCGACAATGCGAATCTTAGCCGGAGTAGATTGGTCGGATGAAGCCTTTGCCGCTATAGAACAGATCGGGTTACTTTACCGGCCTGACGACGTGGTGCTTGTACATGCCGTGGGCCAGGCAGCCAACCTGCAAGGGAACATCGAATTCCGTCAGGCCGTAGTGGATGCTGTTCGTCCAGTGGTTGAGCGGTGCCGTGCCTTGCTGCCGGCTGAGACTCCCTCCATCCGGACGTTGTGTGAAGCCCAGGACCCAGTCTCCTTTATTCTCAGCAGCGCCGCCACGGTAAAGCCAGACCTCATCGCAATGGGCGCACGCGATTCCAGCCGGGTGATGGAATTCTTTGAAATCAGTGTGTCGCACCGAGTCCTGCTCCAGGCCACGGTGCCGACCTTGATCGTGAAAGGAAACGCTCGCCCCGTCAATCGGGTCCTCATGGCGGTCGAAGGCCGCGAGGATGCGATCCGTGTGCAGACGTGGTTGATGTTGCACCCTTTCAAGAACCCCGTCACGGTCACCATCCTTTCGGTCCTCCCCCCGCTCCACAATATCAGCGAGGAATTGCTGGCGACACTCAAGAGCAGGATTGAGCAAAGTAAGCGGGATGCCGAACAGACTGTGAATGACACGGCCCGAGCGTTGGCCAGTCCGCACATCGCGGTGTCTACCGATGTCCGTGTTGGTGACCCCGTCACGACCGTGTGTGAAGTTGGGCATAGCCACGACCTCATCGTGGTCAGCACCCATGGGCGGACGGGGCTCAATCGTTTCGTGTGTGGCAGCGTGTCAGACGGGATCATACATCGGGCCGGCTGCTCCGTGCTCGTGGTGCGCTGACCGCCCGCCGCTCGTATATTCGATCAACCCTAATCCTTCGTCTTGCCCTCAGCGTTGGCCCGCCTCTGCATCGTGTGTTCGATGCAGAAGCGGCCCCGGTTGTTTGGACGGACTATTTCACCGGAATACTGATCACCATCGCCCCCATGACATCGTTGAGCTTGAAGTCTCGCTTGGGGCTGTCCGGATGGGCATTATGGCAGCCGATGCAAGCCTGGGTCACCGCAAGATCCGGATAAACGGCCTGGAAGTAACGGGCTCCTCCTACCTTCACGAAACCAGTATAGGGCTTGGTCGGATGAGTGAGAATAGTACCCAGGCCTAACTTCTCGAACTCGCTGGAGGCGACGTTCCGCTTGTTGATCGGCCAGAGGCTGATCAATCGATACCGCATGCCGATGTCTCTAGTTGCCATGACCCGGCCAGACTCCATCAAGAATTGAGCCGGGAGCAACAGCGTATTCATCTCCTCCCAGTTCTCCGAGGCCACGACCACCCCTTTGACTTGCATCCGCTCAACGACGTGCTTGGTGTACACCTCACGATCCGCTTCAATCACGGCGTGCACATAGTCTGCCACCATTTCAACGGGCAGACTCACGGATGTCTCTTCCGACGTCGCGCGGCTCGGCAAGACTAAGCCGGCGACGCCCAACCCGAACAACAGCATGAGGACCCCCCGCAGCAACTTACTGGAGGATTTCATAGCAACCTCCTTGGTTTCCTCGTGGACCCGTCGGCGTCATTCGCCGCAGTTCCATGAAGGAGTGTGGTGCGTTGCGGATACGTGGCTTCACATTCGTAGATGTAAGCAGGCGGATCAGTTCGACCGTCAAACTGAAGTCGCGAATAGTCTAGTGTGGAGGAGTAGAAGCAGTGACCTGCACGAGGCCAGTGAGTTAGATGGTCGTCACGATCGCTGGAGTAACGGAAGCAGGCCACGTAATAGGAAAATACCGAAGCCATGGCTCGGTTCTGCCTGTCAGGATTCCGCAGAGTGCCCAGAGGAACATACGATGAATCATCATACTCTTCGGTCTGCAAGCTGTCCAATAACGGCCTGCCAAATGAGGGGGGACGGGGGAGGCTATGGGTTCGACGCCATCAGTACGATAGGAGAAGAAAGTGAATTCCGGAGGGGTTTATCAGCCGCAACTCTCCTCGTTTGGCTTGCCAGCCGAAGCCTTAGCGAAGGCTGGTTGAGGGACCCCATTACGTCCATCGTTGATTCCTGCGCTTTCATTTATTTCGGTCCATAACCATATCTTGGCCTCTCTCGCTTCTCTCCCCGGTTCCTCAAAGCAGACATCCCGAGGTGCGTACTTCCCCACCAGAACCAGCCCTCTCTTGCACGGCATATGATTAAGGTTTGTCCTTTGGTATTATTGGCCAGTAGCATATCGGCACGGAACTGCACCCGCTTTTCTTATTCTAAGAGGGGCGACAATGCGAATCTTAGCCGGAGTAGATCGGTCGGATGAAGCCTTTGCCGCTCTAGAACAGATCGGGTTACATTACCGGCCGGACGACGTGGTGCTTGTCCATGCTGTGGCCCAGGCAGCCAAGCTGCAAGAAAACGTCGAGTTCCGGCCTTAGTGGATGCTGTTCGCTCAGTCGTTGAGCGGTGTCGTACCCTGCTGCCGGCTGAGACTCCCTCCATCCAGACATTGTGTGAAGCCCAGGACCCAGTCTCGCTCATTCTCGACAGCGCCGCCAGGGTAAAACCCGACCTCATTGCAATGGGCGCACATGATTCCAGCCAGGTGAAGGGAATTTAGGTTCGGTCTCGACGCCGAGACCATTGAACGCTATCTATATGAATCAGAGGAACATCACAGTGATTGGGTGGGTGAGGACTGATGCCGACTCCCCATAATCCCCCTCCCCTTTCGATCGTTCAGCCACAGGTTCGCCATAGTCGAGCGCCAATAAGCGGGTCAAAAATCAGAGTGGACATCCTTTGACGCCAACTCGATTTTCCGCAGGGATGCGTATATCCTTTCCCTCGTTCAAAACCAAAGCGCTGTGGTACCAAGCGCAAGCCCCTCAGGGGAAACCAAAAGAGGAACCCATGGAATCAAGACTCCTCCACCGTTGTGTCATAAACCTCCTGGGCGCCACCCGCACCGTCGTAAGCATCTGCGTAGGCCTGATGTTAGGCTGGTCCGTTCCGGATGCATCAGCGCTGCCCACCGCTGATGAAGTGTTGCGGGAGTTGCAGGTTTCGGATAGCGACCGGCAGCAGATCCGGGAGGGCAACATTGTCACCTGGACAGCCACGGAAGGATCGGATCGGGAACTCGCCATCGGCATGGCCTTGCTAGTCAAGACAAGCGCGGAGAATGTTGGCAAGCTCTTTCGTGAGGCCACCGTGTTCAAGACGGAATCGGCAATCACGGCCTATGGCAAGACAGGGGGCGACGGGGAGGTGGCCGACTTCACTGGCCTGAAGCTGGAACCGAACGGAGAGAAAGAAGCCCGGCGATATCTCGAGGCGAGACCAGGCAATGACCTGAATTTGGATACAAAGGAGATTGCGGCTTTTCAGGCGCTGAAGTCGGCGAGCAAGGACAGGGCGGTGCCGATTCAAAAGGTGGAGGCGCTGATAAGGGAGGAGTTACTGGCGCGCTACCAGGCCTATCATACGAAAGGCCTGGCCGGCATCCGGCCTTACGCACGCAAGAGCGGACAGCACGTCTTCCCCCGCGACGAACTATCCCTTGCCACCAAACAGTCGAAACTCCTTGCCAAGTACCTTCCCTCTGTGTCCGACGTGCTACTCAATCATCCGACCACCAAGATCAAAGACGGCGAGGAGTTCGAGGAACAGTTTTTCTGGATGAATGTCGAAGTCTTTGGGCGGCCGACCTACGTGCTGTCTCATCGCATGCACTTTCGGATCGGCGAGGCCTCGCTCGTCGTGGATCGACACTTTTACGCCAGCCATGCGTACAACAGCCTGCAACAAGGAGTGATCGCACTCCCAACACAGGACGGTATGGTTGCGATCTACCTCAGCCGTGTGTCGACGGACCAGGTCACCGGATTTGGATCCTCGGCGAAGCGTTCCGTGGCTCGGGCCCTGATGGGGTCCTATCAGAAGGACATGCTTAAAGCCCTTCGGGCCAAGGCAGAGAAACCGTAGCGCGCTGCTGGACCAGGCCCATCAGCAATCCGATGCTCCGGTATCGGAATAGGTAACTGATCGTTAGAGCCAGTGGTAAGGCTATGAGCTGTCGAAGGACCTGTCAACCTCCCCCACTGCCATTGCGCCAGGCCACCTGCAGTGACTGCGGGGCATCCGACAAGATCTCATGGGAGGGTAAGCGGCTAGATGGCCTTGTTGCCACATGGCTACCAAGACGATCGAGCGCGGATACTCACAGATCCGTTCAGAAGCCATCGCAGGCTGTTCAGAAAGGCCGTCCAGCAAGGCCGCAGCAAGCGACGAGGCGAAGCGTACTCTCTGCAGTACGTTGAGCCTCTGAGCGCCGCGAGAACGCCGCTGGCGAACTTTGTCAACAGCCTGCTAGGTATGTATTTTTGCTTTGGTGGAGGGCAGCCGCTACCTGATTTATTTAGGCCCACGATTCGGGTGCCGCTGAGAGCGACGCAGGCTTACTCCAAGCGCGCCAACGCCAAGACATAAGCCTGCCTCCTCACGCGATTTCCGCTTCCGCCACTCCCACGGCGCCACCGGCTGAAACTGCACGCCATATGCCCCCCCGATTCATGGGGCCCGCCGGGCTCCTCGACCTCAATACACAACAAAGGCCCGGTGCCATCGAGCATCGAGCCTTTGCGACAACTCCGCAATAGTTCCCAGGCGAAGCATGTCCCACGTGGCCAACGTGGATTAGGCCGTGGTTCCATCGCGGTGTCTTGTGGCGCCATCTTTATCCTACTGCATCACCTACACAGATGCCACCTGGTAAATTCCCTAACCCCTTTCCCCTTTCCTCTAGGCCTCTGGCTGCGGATCCTGCGTCTAGGCTGCCTGAACCAGCACACCAGACGTGCCCAGATTCATCGGACTCGCCGGGTTCCTCGGATCAGCCCGTTTCATCGGATTGAACGAATTGTCCTGGGTCGTGGAACTATCCCATACTACCGTTTGATTTTTCGCCACTCCCACGGCGGCACCGGCAACGATTCAGCCCACAAGCCTTTTCGCGCTTCCCGCGCTTCCCCGCTTCCTTCTCCAAACCTTCCAGCACCGATCTCCTGGCGCATACTTCCGATACCACCAGCACCAACCGTCTTTGACCAGCGTGTGATTGCCGTTGGTTCCATCCGGTAGCAGCACATCGGCAGGGTCCGTTCGTATTTATCGTAGCCGTGGGTCCGGAGCGTGACTTCTTTGCCGAAGGCGAGTGCTGAGGCGGCCTGCTTCGCTCGTTTGCCGAACGCTTGGCCCATGTCTGGACAGTCGATGCCGCTGAGGCGAATACGTTCGGCATGGTGGCCGTTCAGGACTTCGATGGTGTCGCCGTCGAGGATGGAGACGACGGGGCCGGTGGGTCTCACACTCTGAAACGACACTGTTTCTTAACTACTTCGTAACCGTAATTGCTGTAGGCACCCACATACAACCTATCCGCCGAAAAAGACGATGTTTGACTCGCAATCTGCCCAATTTTCCTACAGTCTTCCTGCATGTCACCATCAACCCTCCTCTCTCCTTGGATTATATACAAGGTTCTTGTACTGACCTTCCTTTACCCGCAACGGCACACCCCTTGCTTAATTCCCACAGTGATGGGGTGAATAATTGCCTGCTTCGAGCGCTCCTCGGATGACGGAGTCAGTTCTGCAATCCGGCAGAGGTCGGTAGATCCCAGGGGGGAATGAGTGATGAATGAAGCGTGCGAATTGAAATCGAAGCTGAAGCAAGGGAGCCCCTCCGCGCAATTCGCCCGAAACAACAAGATTGGATATCTCCTCTTTAGGATGGCGACGCTGCGCGCTTTTAACCCAAAGATGACGGTTGTGAGCGCGGCAGAAGTGGCTTTGGATGACGAGTCAATCCTGGTAGAAACGCTTGAACGTGAGTATCGGCGTCGGGGCTGTAAGAGATGGGCGGACGGGATTAAACTGGACTCAGATAATCTCTCGCATGATTCCTGGCACAATATATCACATTACCGATGAAGGATTAAGGCAGAAACATTCCACACAGTGCCGTGGCCTAGAAAGTCTCCACACTGGTAGGTGACGGGACAACACACCGGAAAACGACGGGATGGGCGAATCAAGAAGGGCATAGGTGCCCCGCAGGGTGGCGTATTGTAGGAGGAATACGAAGGACGGTGCAATAGGCGCGGGCGCTGGCTGAAGACTCATTGCAGCAGCGGGTCGGCTATCGTTGCGGAGATGTTCATGAGAAATGCGAGGCTAGGAGAGTGATGTGCTGAGGCACTTCACTTTCTGGAGGTGGAGGGACTCAAGAGCTTACCAGAAACGCTTTTTCGCAAAGGCGTGTCCAGAGCCCGACTTGAGGTACCGCTCAAATTCGACCGCACGTTGCTCATCCTGAAAACAGAGATGAAGCACTATCTTCCAAGGACGATATTTGGATGTATGAGACGAACCGCCTGAATTGTGGGTTCGAAGCCGCTCATCGAGGTCAGCGGTGATGCCGATGTAGCGTTGATTTGGAACTGCAAGACTTTGGATGAGGTAGACGAATTTCATGAACCGTCCCCCTTCGCTAAAGCTTCGGGGGACAGCCTTCGCTTGAAAGCTGGTTTGCCAGCCGAAGCTTTAGCGAAGGCTGTGGAGGGCACCCGTTTCCACCGTCATTAACCGACGCGCTTCGCTTTGATATTCAAGGGGTTGCTTTAGTAGCTTAAGAGTCTGACCTGCGGTTTACGAATTTCAGCTAGTCCAACCTCAGACAACCTAGCCCCACAAGAAACCACAACACAGGATGCTCTCGATATGGGCCCTGATGGGGCTGGTTTGTCCTGTCCTGGTAGCAGCGTGGTAGCAGTGTTGGATAGCGAGAAACAGGAGAAATTATGAGGTGCTCAAATCAGGCCGTTCTAAGATTGCTGGAAATTTCCGCGAGGTAATACACGAAGACTGTCCGATCATCGTCGGACAGTACCGTGCCGTATCCCGCTGCGGACAAGAGATATTTGCTGTATTTAACAAAATCTTAGAACTTTTTTGTGAGCTTATTGTTGTTAGACACAAAGACCACCCTTTCTCGGCGGTTTGCAGTTAGCTGACCTGACCATCGCCAACCCGCAGCGCGATCCATTGTCCTATTTCACCCGCTGCAGCGGCGGTTGCTTCCATGTGCCGTTCATCGCCTCGGCTTTCGGCCAATAGAGGCGCATGAACATGATGAAGGGGCCTTTGGGTGCCGGCAGCCAGTTGGGTTCCTTGTCCGCGCCGGGCGACTCGTTCTGGATGTAGAGCGTCAGGCCGCCATCGGCATCGCGCTTGAACTGGGGGAGCATTGGCGAGTTGAGCAGGTAGCGGTTGAGCGGATTGGCCACGAGCAGGCTCGCAGGCAGCTCATACATGGTCAGCGACCAGAACGCATTGACGGGCGGCAATTGGCCCGGTGCAAAGCGCAAGGTATAGCGGTTGGCACCGTCCAGCTTTTGACCATCGGCATCAACGCTATACATCGGATACATCGCTTCCTGCTTCGAATTGCCATAGATGCCGAGCACCGCAGCGGTCATGCGGTAAAGGTAATTGTTCTTCAGATACTCCCGCGTGCCAAAGACGTCGCCGGCGGTCACTGTCCCCGCATCAGCTTGTTTCTTAAACTCCGCGAAGGCGGCCCAGGCGTCGGCGATGCCCTGCTCCATGGCCGCCTTTACTTCAGGCGAGAGCTTGCTCGCATTGAAAGTCTTGCCGGCACCGACGCCAATCTTGGCGAAGCGGGCCATGAGTTCCTTTTCCGACGGATGCGTCGGGCAGAATTGGAGCACGAAGTTAACGATGTTGAAAACCTCAAGAGAAGTCTTCTGCTGTTCCGGCGTGAGCGGCTTGATGAAGTCAATCACCGGCGCAGCCTTTGGTGCAGACTGGCCGAGAAACGCCGACAGTGGCTGCACCTTGTAACCGTCCTGGACTTTCTTGACGTTGTCGAGATCGCTCGGGTTGAACAACTGCGTGCGATACGCGGCGAGCACTATCTCGGTTTCCGAGCGGATCACCTTGGTCACGCCCTTGGGCGTCTCGCCTTTCCAGCCCGGGCCTGCGATGAGGAAGCTGCCGCCACCGTTGCCGGTTGCGCGACTTCCAAGGTAGTCAAAATTGTGCGTGTAGAGGTCGATGAGCTGGACGCTGAAATAGCGTTCCTTCTCGATCGACGGCACGGTGAGCACGATGGGTTCAGCGCGCAGGTCGAGACCGGCCATGGAGTACGGCGTGTCCGAGTTGGGCGTCTGCACCGCCTTGTCCTCGGGCGTAAAGACGCGAGGGATGTTGCGGATTTGGTTCCAGGGCGCCTTGAATTCGGGATTCTCGCGATTTACGAAGTAGGCGTACTGGATGCGGTAGCTGTCCACCATCGGGAAGCTGTAGATATAGGCTTCCTTGGCGATGGCGCGGGCTTCCGCAGGGCTCACATCGGTTTCGGCGCTGGCCGCAGTGAACGGGAAAGACGCGAGCAGTGCCATTGTGCACGCGAAGGCTTTGAGCGATGTGGTTTTCACGATGTTGTATCTCCTACTGTTTTGAACTGGATGAATGAGTGCCGGTTCTCTGGCTAGCGAGGCATGAAGGTTAGTTCAACAAAAGCGTAAAAGGCAAGCCAAACTGGTGACCTGTGTAATCCCAAAATGATAATGTCCGCTTTCGCCAAGATAGAAATGTCCTCTTCACTGATAGACTGCCCGCCCTCACAAGGAGGGCCGGATGGTCAGAGAGGACAGGGTCATCATGAGTGTGAAGGAACTCAGGCGGATGGC
>JACRLR010000011.1 GCA_016219645.1 Nitrospirota bacterium | reverse complement strand
TGATCTCGAACCGCGCGACGGAGTTGCTGGGTGGCGCGCGTGGCAGCAAGCTGGTGCATCCCAACGACCATGTGAATCTTGGCCAATCGAGCAACGATGTGATTCCCACGGCCATTCACATCGCTGCGTCGGAAATGCTGCAGCAACAGCTGCTGCCGGCGCTGACCCGATTGAATAAGGCGTTGAAGCGCAAGGCGAAGGAGTTTGACCAGATTGTAAAAATTGGGCGTACGCACCTACAAGATGCTACGCCGGTCCGCCTTGGGCAGGAATTCGGCGGCTATGCCCGTCAGATCGAGCTCGGTATTCAGCGGGTCAAACAAGCTCAGGTAGCCTTGAGCGAGGTGGCATTGGGCGGGACCGCGGTCGGCACGGGGCTGAATTGCCATCCGCAATTTTCCAAGAAAGTCATGGCCATCATTTCCAAAGAAACCGGCTGCTTATTTAAGGAAGCCAAGAATCATTTCGAGGCTCAATCGGCACAGGATTCCCTTGTCGAGGCGAGCGGGTGTCTGCGTACCCTGGCCGTGAGTCTCATGAAGATTGCCAATGATATTCGATGGCTCGGATCCGGGCCGCGGTGCGGACTCGGCGAAATCAATTTACCCGAGACGCAGCCTGGTTCTTCGATCATGCCGGGGAAGGTCAATCCGGTGATCGCCGAGTCCGTCACGATGGTCTGTGCGCAAGTGATCGGGAACGATGTGACGGTGACCGTCGGTGGGCAGGCGGCGAATTTTGAACTGATCGTCATGATGCCGGTGATGGCCTACAATCTTCTTCAGTCCATTGAGCTTTTGGCCACAGCTTCCCACAACTTCTCGGTCAAGTGTATTGAAGGGATCAAGGCGAACGAAGAGCGATGCAAGAGTCTCATCGAAGAAAGCTTGGCGATGTGTACGGCCTTGGCGCCGGAGATCGGCTACGAAGCCGCGGCAAAACTGGCGAAGGACGCCTACAAGTCAGGCAAGACCGTCAGGCAGGTGGCGAAAGACCAAAAGGTCTTGCCGGATAAACGGCTCGCGCAACTCCTCGATCCCTGGCGTATGACCGAACCGGGTGGACCGGTGGGGAGCGCGGGAGGGTAGCTGAACCGCACGCAGATATTGTCTTACAGCCGCTGGTCGGTATACTGAAGCATCATGAGGTCAGTCGACGACAGGCACTCCTTCAGGCTCGCTCTCGTGGCCTTGCTGGTTGCAGGCACGCTCGGCGGGTGTGCTGCGACCGGGCGTCAGCCGCTACATGATGAGAGGAGTGTGATTCTTACGATGGGCACACGCGGAGCTCATTGTTGTGCCATGGAGAAAGGCGTTCCACGGCAGACGGCGCTGGCGAAGACCGCGGTGAGATTCGTCGGACAGTCCCGTATTCAGGTGGGTGGACGGAACTATACTCCGGATTGCTCAGGATTTGTTCGAGGCGTCTATGCCTCGCAGCTGGTGGACTTGTACGATGGGCTGGGCGAGCTTGATGGCGGCAACGGCGTCGGGCGCATCTTTACCCATGTGGTAGAACATGGGCGGATTCACTATGGCCCCACCGTCCATCCTGGAGATCTGGTCTTTTTCCACAACACGTGGGATTTTAACCGAGATGGATTGCCTAACGATCCGCTCACGCATGTCGGTGTCGTCGAGAAGGTGGACCTCGATGGGACCGTGGTGTTCGTCAGTTCGGTTTCAGCAGGGATTGAACGGTATCGCATGAACCTCAAGCATCCGGACACGCACAAAGCCCCGGATGGGCGAGTCGTGAACGATTTCCTCCGACGCAAGCACGTTGGCGATGCCCGTGGGACCTATTACCTTGCGGGGCGACTATTTGCCGCGTTTGGAACTCTTACTCAGTAACTCATGTATCGATTTCCTATCAGGCTCTCCTGAATTCAAACAGTCCTGTTGATCAAGATGAGGTTCTCTTCTTCTACCAGGCTACGCGAAAACGTGGTCAATGCCAACCATATGGCTGATCTATTCTGTACGGTGCGAACATTCAGAACAACCCCAGGATGCTCAAAAAGGCTGTCCAGCAAGGCCGCAGCGAGCGAAGAGGCGAGGCGTACGCTGCGGTACGTTGAGCCTCTGAGCCCGCTTCGCCGACTTTGCGAG